>CANKWX010000036.1 GCA_947487165.1 Burkholderiales bacterium | reverse complement strand
CTGACCGACACCGGAGACCCCCTTGCCATGACGACCACCGTGCCCCCGATCGACAACCGCGTCACCCGCCTGATGGGCGTGAAGTACCCCATCGTCCAGGCGCCGATGGGCTGGATCGCCCGTGCTCAGCTCGCCAGCGCCGTCTCCAATGCCGGCGGCATGGGCATCATCGAAACCGCCTCCGGCGAGCTCGATGCCATCCGGCTCGAGATCAAGAAGATGCGCACCCTCACCGACAAACCCTTCGGCGTGAACATCGCGCTGATGTATGTCAAGGATCCCGACATCGTGAAGTTCGTGGTCGATGAGGGCGTGCGTTTCGTGACCACCTCGGCCGGCGATCCGAGCCGCTATTGCGCCGAGCTCAAGGAGGCGGGCCTCACGGTCTTTCATGTGGTGCCCACGCTCAAGGCCGCGCTCAAGGCGGTCGAAGCCGGGGTCGACGGCCTGATCGTTGAAGGCGCCGAGGGCGGAGGATTCAAGAACCAGCGCGATGTCGCCTCGATGGTGCTGCTGCCGCTGGTCTGCTCCAAGGTGACGGTGCCGGTGATCGCCGCCGGCGGCTTCACCGATGGCCGCTCAATGGCCGCGGCCTTTGCGATGGGCGCCGAGGGCATCCAGATGGGCACCCGGATGCTGTCGTCGGCTGAGTCCCCTGCGCACATGAACTGGAAGCAGGCGATTGTGGGCGCCAGCGAAACCGATACGGTTTTTCTGAATCGCGGCGGCAACGGCCCGGCGCTGCGGGCGCTGCGCACCGAGCGCACCACGCGCCTTGAGGCCAAAAACCCCGAGAACATGCGCGCCGAATTTGCCGGCGTGCAGCAGCTCTACTTCGGCGGCGACATGGAAGCCGCGGTGCCCTTGACCGGCCAGGTGTGCGGTCGCATCGAGAGCGTCGAGTCGGTGGCCGACATCATCAACGGTACGGTCACTGGGTTTCGTGCCGCAGTGGGTGAACTGGCCGGGCGCTACATCGGCTGAGAGCGTCGTGCTTCCGCTGGTGACGCCAGGCTCGGTTTGATCAGCCGGCCGGCGTCCGTTGACGACACTCATTGACGACAATCAGCGACGGTTAGTGAGCGCTCCCACGTGCCGAGGCGCGCCCCGAGTGAGCGCCCCCCCGACGCGCAGCGCCACCGTTGCCGGCCTCGTGTCCGGCTGCGGCGGCTGCGGCTGCCGCCGACGCAGCGTTGTGTGCCGCGATCTCGCCGAGCTTGCCGACCGCATTCATGCAGCACGACATGGCCGAACCGGTCGCGGTAGCGGCATCGACCGCTGCCCGCTCGGCATCGTCATGGGCCACCTGCGACAGCGAATGCATCTCCTCCTGCGAGCCACGCATCTGCGCGGTGACCAGCGAGGTCATCGTGGTGCTGGCATTTCGGCTGAGCGACATCATCCCGATCATGTAGCGCCACATCGGCTCGACGACACAGGTGCGCATCGCATCGGCCGACATCCATTGCCTCATGGCGCCCAGGCCCGGTTGCGACTCGCTGGCTTCGCCCGACTGTCGGGTGTGATCGAGCGAGCGGCTGACCAGCTGATCGAGCAGCTCGGCGTGCAATGCCAGGCTGCGCTGGCAGGCCGCCACCATGATGTCGCTGGCAGCCGTCGTGCTCAGCGGTGACGGGCCCTTGAAGGGCAACTCAAAGGCGTTTTTCATGGCGTGGCATCCTGCATCAAGGTGACTGATCGCCCGGCACGATTGCACGGGTCGATGCCTTCAGCACGCAAGATCGAGGCCTGTGGCCGTGGCACGCTCAGGTCACGCTCAGGTCATGAGCCTGCCCACGAATCACGCCACAAATTCGACCAGCAGTGCGCCTTCGGCCACCTGATCGCCGATCGCAAACGGCAGTCGCTGCACCGTGCCGTCGGCCGGCGCCGCGATGGTGTGTTCCATCTTCATCGCTTCCATCACCAGCATCGGCTGACCTTTGCGAACCTTGGCGCCGGCCTCGACCAGCAGCGCAATCACCTTGCCCGGCATCGGCGCACTCAGCTGACCTTCGGGCGCACCGGCATCGCCGGCATGCGACAGCTCTGGTGTAAATCCGAGCTGCCAGCGCGACTCGGCCATGAAGAGATGCAGGGTCTCGCGCGCCATCACCGCGCTGACATCGAGCCGACCGGTACCGAGCAGCCCGGTGATGCGATCGCCGTCGCGTTGCAGACTTGAGAGGCAGGTCGATTCGCCCCCGACATGGACCGTGAAACCGCCGGTGCTGGTGTCGATGCCGACCGCCACGCTCTGGCCGCGATCGGTGAAAGTCAAGGTGCGCGGCTTTCGGGCATGCACCCGAAAGCCGTCGGTGATCGACCACGGATCGGCGGCGTCGGATGCCACCGCCTCGGCGGTGAGGACTGCCGCCGCCGCCGCGGCCAGCACCTCGATCGGGGCCGGCGCAGACGAGGGGGCCAGCGCGGCGGCTTCGCGTTCGATCAGCGCGGTTTCGAGGTCGGCCTCGACGAAGGCGCGGCAGCGCATCAGTCGGGCCAGAAAGTCGACATTGGTCGACGGCCCGACCGCCTCGAAGCCGGCCAGTGCGATCTGCATGCGGCGGATCGCCTGGGCACGGTCCTCGCCCCAGACGATGAGCTTGGCGATCATCGGGTCGTAGTGCGGCGTGATCGCATCGCCCTGGCCGATGCCGCTGTCGATGCGCACGGCAGCTGCCTGCCCGTGGGCATCGGTGCCGACCGCAAATTCAACCGCCGCCGGCGTGCGCAGGTGCACGAGTTTGCCGGTCGAGGGCAGAAAGCCGCGGTCAGGGTTCTCGGCATAAACCCGCACTTCAATCGCATGGCCACGCGCGGTGAGCGCGTCCTGCAGGCGGGGCAGCCGCTCGCCGCAGGCCACCCGCAACTGCCACTCGACCAGGTCCAGGCCGGTGATCATTTCGGTGACCGGATGCTCGACCTGCAGCCGCGTGTTCATCTCCATGAAGTAGAAGGCGCCGCTAGCATCCATGATGAATTCGACCGTGCCCGCGCCGACATAGCCCACCGCGCGCGCCGCCGCCACCGCGGCCTCGCCCATGGCCCGGCGCTGGGCCTGGCTCAGCCCGGGGGCAGGGGCCTCTTCGATCACTTTCTGATGGCGGCGCTGCACCGAGCAGTCACGCTCGAAGAGATAGACGGTGTTGCCGTGCGTGTCGGCAAAGACCTGAATCTCAACGTGGCGCGGGCGGGTCGCGTACTTCTCGATCAGCACCGCATCGTTACCGAAACTTGCAGCGGCTTCGCGCCGGCACGAGGCGAGCATGGCCGCGAATTCCCCGGCTTCGCGCACGATTCGCATGCCCTTGCCGCCGCCGCCGGCACTGGCCTTGATCAGCACCGGAAAGCCGATGCGATCGGCTTCTCGGGTGAGCAGGGCGTCGTCCTGATCGGCATCGTGATAGCCCGGAATCAGCGGCACGCCGGCCTGCGCCATCAGGCGCTTTGATTCGGCTTTTAGGCCCATGGCGGTAATGGCCGAGGGCGGCGGTCCGATGAAGACCAGTCCGGCGTCCTGACAGGCCTGGGCAAAGGCGGCGTTTTCCGACAAAAAACCATAGCCTGGATGAATCGCCTGGGCGCCGCTGCGCAAGGCCGCCTCGATGATCGCGTCGCCGCGCAGATACGACTCGCGCGCCGGCGGCGGGCCGATCCGGATCGCTTCGTCGCAAGCGCGCGCATGGCGGGCGCCGGCATCGGCATCGGAGTAGACCGCGACCGTGCGAACGCCGAGCCGGCGGGCGGTGGCGGCAACGCGGCAGGCGATTTCGCCGCGATTGGCGATCAGGATCTTGTCGAACATGGCCTAACACTCGGTAGCGGTCGTCGTGTCAGGATAAACCAGTCGACTTGACGGTCGACCTCAGCGTGAGCCTGAGCGCCGCCCTCGCCCTTGTCTTCAAGCCCGGGGCCGGTAAGCTCTGTTCACTCTCGACATCGCGGTGGCGGCTGCCCTCGCCAGTTCTCCGCTTCGTTACCCGTCCCTTCACTCACGAGTGCGCCCATGACCGCCTCCACGAATCCGTCCGACACGCTTGTCGCCACGCCGCGCTTCACCCGCATCGTGCTGTTCACCGACCACGATGGCCTGGCCCGGTTTCGCGATGAGTCGATCGAACTCGACCAAGGCACCCCGGCCTCACGGCTGTCGGCGCTGATGGTCTCGGGTGGCTTTCAGCTGCGCCACAGCCCGGTCGGGTTTCGCAGCGATTTTCACTGCACCACCTCGCCGCAGTGGGTGTTCATCCTGCGGGGTGTGATGGAGATCGGCCTGCGTGACGGCAGCTTTCGCCGATTCGGCCCGGGCGAGCACTTCTACTCGAACGATCTGGTGCCGGCGGGTGCCAGCTTCGATGTGGCGCGGCATGGTCATTGGAGCCGGCAGGCCGGCCCCGAGCCGCTCGAGACGCTCTTCGTGCGCGGCTGAGGCCTCGGCCCTCAACTTGAGGGCAGCGAGCCTCAGCCCTCAGCCCGGGATCAGAGATTCTTGATCCAGCCGGCAGGACGCTTTTCAAGAAACGAGGCAATGCCCTCACGGCCCTCGTCGCTGGCGCGGGCATCGGCGATGCGCTGCGAGGTATCGAGGCGCTGTGCGGCATCGATCGGCCGCCCGGTCACATCGCGGATCAGCCGCTTGGTTTCGGCCATTGCGCGCGGCCCGGCCATCAGCAGCTTGCCGAGCAGGCCATTGACCGCGGTATCGAGTTCATCGGGCGGCACCAGTTCCTGGACCATTCCCAGCCGATAGGCCTCGGCCGCATCGAAGACCTCGGCGGTCAGGAAATAGCGGCTTGCCGCACGCTCGCCCATCGCCCGGATCACATACGGGCTGATCATCGCGGGCAGCAATCCGATGCGCACTTCGGTCAGGCAAAAGCGCGCCTCGAAGGAGGCCACCGCGATGTCGCAGGCGGTCATCAGCCCCATGCCGCCGGCATAGGCCGGGCCATGCACCCGTGCCACCGTGGGCTTGGGCGCCTCGGCAATCGTGCGCAGCAACTCGGCAAGCTTGAGGGCGTCGGCCTGGTTTTCCGCCGGTCCGTAGGTCGAGGCGGCCTTCATCCAGTTCAGGTCGGCGCCGGCGCAAAACGCGCTGCCGCGTCCGGCCAGCACAATCGCCCTGACATCGGGGTCGTCGGCGGCGCTGCTCACCGCATCGGTGAGCTCGCTGATCAGTGCGACGCTCATTGCGTTGCGGATCTCGGGTCGATTGAGCCAGATCACGGCAACGCCTTGCGACAGCGTGGTCTCGAGGGTGGAATAAGTCATGGCGGGGTCAGTGCAGGGTCGGGGCGCAAGCGCGCAGGGGATCGGGAAACATCGAGCATACCGGGCCGACCGAGGCCGGTATCGAATTCTCCTGCCTGCGGATGCCAAGGCATGCCAGCCGGTGTACTCTGACAAAGCGGCATTCGCATCAGCCCGCAGGGCTGGTTCAGCGACCACAACAATGATCACAGAGGAGACTTTCGATGGCACATGACATCGTGATTCGTGGCGGCCAGATTGTTGACGGCAGCGGCCGCGACGCCTTTGCAGGCGATGTGGCCATCGACGGTGGCCTGATCACCGAAGTGGGCAAGGTCAGCGGCAGCGCCCGGCGCGAAATCAATGCCGACGGTCTGCATGTGACACCCGGCTTCGTCGACATCCATACCCACCTTGATGCCCAGATCGGCTGGGATCCGAGCTGCACGCCGGTCAGCTGGCATGGTGTGACCACTGCGCTGCTGGGCAATTGCGGCGTGACCTTCGCGCCCTGTCGGCCCGGCGACAAGGAGCTGCTCGCCGGCATGATGGAGGCGGTTGAAGACATTCCCCGCCAGGCCATCCTCGGCGGTCTGCCCTGGGACTGGGAAGGCTACGGCGGCTATCTCGATTCGATCGAGCGCATTCGCCCCGGCATCAATGTCGCCGGGCTGGTCGGCCACAGCGCGGTGCGCTTTTACGTCATGGGTGAGCGCGCGGTCGAGGAGCAGGCCACCGATGCCGAGCGTCGTCAGATGGCGGCGATCGTGGCCGAATCGATCGACCGGGGCGCGGTCGGCTTTTCGACCAACCGTTTCCCACCGCACACCCTGCCCGATGGCCGACCGATCCCGGGCACCTTCGCCGAGCATGGCGAGCTGATCGAGATCGCCCGGGCAGTGGCGCCGCGCGGCGCCATCATGCAGGCGGTCGGTGCCGATTTCGAGGTGCTCAAGGCGATTGCCGATCAGGGCGGCAGCCGCGTGCTCTTCAGCTACGGCGTGGGCCCTGACGGCTCGCTCGCCGGTCAGCGCCGCGACGCGCTCGAGGCGCTGTGCGCAGGCCCCGGGCGCAACATGACCGCGATCTCGCAGGTGCGCAGCTCCGGTCTGGTGTTCGGTCTGCCGACCAGCCTGCCGGTGGCCACCCGCAGCGATGCCTGGCGGGCCTTGCGCGCCATGCCCTTCGAGCAGCGGCTTGCCGCCATTGACGACCCGGTCCAATCGGCCCACCTGATCGAAGAGGCCATCAAATTCGGTTTCCCGACCATCCTGGGCGCCAGCGTCGAGAAGGTCTTCACGATGGGAGAGGGTCAGTCGCCCGACTATGCTGCCGGCGAATCCTGCCAATTGATTGCGATGGCCGCGGCCCGCGGCGAGCACTGGGCTCACACCCTGGTGCGGATGATGCGCGAGTCGCGCGGCAAGGTGCTCTTTACCCTGCGCATGTTCAATGCCGACATGAAAGGCCTGTCGCATCTCATCAGCAGCCCCAACTGCCTGCCCGGGCTGGGCGATGCCGGTGCCCATGTCTCGCAGGTCATGGATTCGGGCTGGGCGAGCTTCATCCTGTCGCACTGGGTGCGAAAAACCGGTCTGTACACCATGGGCGAGGCGATCAGGCGCATGACCTCGGCACCGGCCCATGTCATCGGTCTGAGCGATCGCGGCCTGCTCGCCCCCGGCATGCGCGCCGACGTCAATGTCTTCGACGCTGCCGCCGTGGCCGAGTGTCATCCCGAAGTCGCCTACGATTTTCCTGGTGGCGCAATGCGCTACATCCAGCGTTCGCGCGGCTACAAGGCCACGCTGGTCAACGGCCAGGTCAATGTTCTTGATGGCGAGCTGACCGGCGCGCGCGCCGGCGAGGTGCTGCGCCACAAACAGCGCGACAATCAGCACAACAAGGCAGCGCAGCATGTCGTCTGACCGTATCGCGCCTGCCACCCGCTTCACCCGCGAACAACCCCCGGGTTTTGCCCCCAACGAGTGAGTCCACCATGAGCCAACTGCCCGAATCCGTCACCATTACCGACGACACCATGCGCGAGGGTCTGCAGATCGAAAGCGCTGCGATCCCGGTCGAGGCCAAGCTGCGTCTGCTCGATGCGCTCGGCGAGACCGGCGCAAAGGTGATCTCGATCGGCTCGTTTGCGCATCCCAAGTGGACGCCGCAGATGGCCTGCATCGACGAGATCGCCGAGCGCTTCGTGCCTAAGGCCGGCATCCGCTACACCGCGGCGGTCTTCAACAAGGCCGGCTACGACCGCGCCGACAAATACTTCCCCAAGCTTGACGTTCGCAAGCGCACCAACCTGCCCGGCACCGCGGTCGAGATGTGCGATGCCTTTGCCCGGCGCAACTACAACCGCACGCAGGCCCAGCAGATCGAGGCCCTCGATGCCTCGGTTGCCGCAGCCAAAACCGCCGGTGCCACCGAGGCGTCGGTCGGCATCGGCAATCCTTTCGGCTCCAACTTCAGCGGGCCCTATACGCTGGCGCAGCGCATGGACATGCTCGCGATGATGATCGACAAGTGGCAAAACGCCGGCATCACCGTCACGCGCGTCGCTTTTCTGGAAGCGATGGGCTGGAACCTGCCGCATCAGGTGCGCGAGACCCTGCTAGCCATCCGCGAGCGCTGGCCGCAGATCACCAACTTTCACATGCATCTGCACAATCAGCGCGGCGCCACGATTGCCAGCTACTACGAGGCGCTGCAGCTCGGCGCTCGCGAGTTCGACACCTGCCTGGGCGGCATGGGTGGCTGCCCCTATTCGGGTAACGGGCGCTCGGCCGGCCATGTGCCCACCGAAGACTTCGTCGATCTGTGCCACGAAATGGGCATCCAGACCGGCTACGACCTCGGCAAGCTGATCGAGGCGGTGGCGGTGGCCGAAGACGTGGTCGGCCATCGGCTGTGGGGCCATGTCTCGAAGTCGGGCCCGCGCCCGCGCGGCGACCAGCTCTATCCGGTGGATATGCCCTTTATCGAAACCCTCGAAGAAGCGGCGCATTTTCGCAACGGCCCTGAGGTCTATGCGAATCAGATCTCGCCCTGGCGCAGCGATTCGGCGCTGAACCGCGCCTGACACGCATTGCCCTCATCCCTGCTGTCATCACTGCCGCCTGGCCCACCCAACTGATCCCTTGGACCCGACATCGACCATGAGCCTCACCCTCTACCACTGCACGCGTGCCCGTTCGATGCGCCCGCTCTGGACCCTGCTCGAAATGGGTCTCGATCACACGCTGGTCACGCTGCCCTTTCCGCCGCGCGTCCTGCACAAGGAATACCTCAAGATCAATCCGCTGGGCACGGTGCCGTGCATGGTCGACGGCGATGTGGTCATGACCGAGTCGGCCGGCATCTGCCAGTATCTGGTCGATCGCTATGGCCCCACGCCTCTGGCAGTGCGGGTCGATGAGCCCGACTACGGCGCCTACCTCAACTGGCTGCATCGCAGCGATGCCACCTTCACCTTTCCGCAGACGCTGGTGCTGCGCTATACCCGCCTTGAGCCGGAAGAGCGGCGCAATCCGCAGGTGGTGGCCGACTATCGCAAGTGGTTCCTCGCACGCATGCGGGCGGTCGAGGAAGCCACCGCCACCCGTACCTGGCTGTGCTCCGACCGGTTCACCATCGCCGATATCTGCGTCGGCTATGCGCTGGTGCTGGCCACCTCGCTCAACATCGACGAGGTCTTCACCCCGAACATCAAGCGCTACTGGGACCGCATCAACGAGCGGCCCGCGTTCAAGAAAGCCTACGACCTCTGACGCCTGTCACCCCCGGCTTTCATCCCGCCTTTCACCCCGCCTTTCACCTTTAACCGCCCTGCGGAGTCCCTTTCATGTCTGTCCTCGAGTCCACACTCGATCGCAAGAGCGAGCGGTTCGCGCAAAACCGCGCCGAAATGCTCGAAACCCTGGGGCAACTCGATGCCCTGCACGATGAAGTCGCCGCCGGCGGCGGCGAAGACGCGATGAAGCGTCTGCGGGCCCGCGGCAAGCTGCCGCTGCGCGAGCGCATTGCGATGGTCCTCGACCCCGATTCACCCTTCCTCGAAATCAGCCCGCTGGCGGCCTGGCGCTCCGAGTTCAATGTCGGCTCGGGCTTTGTGGTCGGCATCGGTGTGATCGAAGGCGTCGAATGCGTCATCCTTGGCCACGACCCCTCGGTGCGAGCCGGTGCCTTCAATGCCTTCAATGCCAAGAAGCTGATGCGTGGCCTCGAGATCTCGCGCATCAACCGCATGCCCTATGTGCAGTTCGTGGAGTCGGCCGGCGCCGATTTGCGCGGTGATGCCGGCGGCGACCCCGAGGCGGCGATCCGGCGCGAGACCAACCATTTCGCCGAGTCAGGGAGGCTCTTTTACGAGATCACCGAACTGTCCAAGCTGCGCATCCCGACCATCTCGGTGGTCTTCGGTGCGTCGACCGCCGGCGGCGCCTATCAGCCCGGCATGAGCGACTACAACATCTTCATCCGCGGCCAATCAAAGGTCTTTCTGGGCGGCCCGCCGCTGGTCAAGATGGCCACCGGCGAAGACGCCGACGAAGAGAGCCTGGGCGGCGCGCAGATGCACTGCACGATCTCGGGCCTGGGCGACTATCTCGCCGAAGACGAGATGGATGCGATCCGCATGTGTCGCGAGGTGCTTACCCACCTCAACTGGCGCAAGGAAGGGCCCGGCCCGACCCTGCCGGCCGACGAACCGGTCCATGACGCCGAGGACCTGCTGGGCATCGTCTCGCGCGACCTGCGTCAGACCTTCGACATGCGCGAGGTGATCGCCCGCATCGTCGATGGCTCGCGTTTCGAAGAATTCAAGCCGCTCTACGGCCCGACCCTGGTCACCGGCTGGGCGTCGGTGCATGGCTTTCCGGTTGGCATCCTGGGCAACAACGGCGCGCTCTTTCCCGAGTCGGCCGAAAAGGCGGCGCAGTTCATCCAGCTGTGCAACCAGATCACTGTGCCGCTGATTTTTCTGCACAACATCACCGGCTTTCTGGTGGGCACCGACTTCGAGCAGAACGGCATCACCAAGAACGGCTCGAAGATGATCAACGCGGTCTCCAATTCCACCGTGCCGCATATCTCGGTGATCGTCGGCGCCTCTTACGGCGCGGGCAACTACGGCATGAGCGGACGCGCCTTCGGGCCGCGCTTCACCTTCATCTGGCCGACCGCCAAGATCGCGGTCATGGGCCCCAAGCAGATGGCCGGTGTCATGACCATCGTGCAGCGCTCGGCAACCGAGCGGCGCGGCGAGGTCTTCGATGAGGCGGCCAACGACAAGCGCGTGGAGGCGGTCGAGCACTGGGCTGAGGAGCGCTCCAAAGGGCTCTATGCCACGTCACGCATTTCCGACGACGGCATGATCGATCCGCGCGACACGCGCACGGTCATCGGCATCGCATTGTCCGCCTGTCACAACCGGGCGGTCGCAGGCACCAAGGAGTACGGCACATGGCGGATGTAAAAGCTCAACCGGTCATCAAGCCGATCAGTCGACTGCTGGTCGCCAACCGCGGCGAGATCGCCCGGCGCGTGATGCGCACCGCGCACCGCATGGGCATCGGCACGGTCGCGATCTATGCCGATGGCGATGCTGCCAGCCCCTTCGTGCGCGAGGCCGATACCGCGATCGCACTCAATGGCCGCACCTCAACGCAGACCTATCTCGATATCGGCAAGGTGATTGACGCCTGCCGGCGCAGCGGCGCCGACGCGGTGCATCCCGGCTATGGCTTTCTGTCCGAGAACGCCGGCTTTGCGCAGGCAGTCATCGACGCCGGTCTGATCTGGGTCGGCCCCTCGCCGGCCGCCATTCGCGGCATCGGCGACAAGCTGGCCGCCAAGCGCCTGATGCAGACCGTGGGCGTGCCCACGCTCGACGCCCACGAACTCACCGAAGGTGCCGATGCGACAGCCGCGGCGCAGCGCATCGGCTATCCGGTGCTGATCAAGGCGGCGGCCGGTGGCGGCGGGCGCGGCATGCGCATCGTCGAGTCGCCGGCAGCTCTTGACCAGGCGATTGCCGGCGCACGGCGCGAGGCCACTGCCTCGTTTGGCAATGGCACGGTTTTTCTCGAGCGTTGGCTCACCGGCTCACGCCATGTCGAGATCCAGGTGCTCGGCGATCGGCACGGCAATCTGGTGCATCTGTTCGAGCGCGAATGCTCGATTCAGCGCCGTCACCAGAAGATCATCGAGGAGGCGCCCTCACCCGCGGTCGATGCAGCGCTGCGTGAGCGCATGGGGCAGGCGGCACTCGCCGCGGTCAGGTCCATCGATTACTACTCGACAGGCACGGTCGAATTCCTGCTGAGCGGAAAAGAATTCTTTTTCCTTGAGGTCAATACCCGCCTGCAGGTCGAGCATCCGGTCACCGAGATGATCACCGGCATCGATCTGGTTCGCGAGCAAATTCGCGTTGCCGAAGGCGAGCCGCTGGGCTATACCCAGGCCGATCTGAAGATCGACGGCCATGCCATCGAGGCACGCCTGTGCGCCGAAAATCCGGCCAACGGCTTTTTGCCCACGCCCGGCACGGTCGATGTCTGGCAGCCGTCATCGGACGAGGGCGCACGCTTTGATTCAGGCATCGAGTCGGGCAGCGAAATTGCCATCGAGTTCGATCCGATGATCGCCAAAGTCATCGTCAAGGCACCGACCCGCCGCGAAGCGGCAGCACGCCTGGCACGCGTGCTTGAGACCACCCGCATCCAGGGCATCACCCATAACCGCGACTTTCTGGTGGCCACACTTCGCACGCCCGAATTTTTGCGCGGCGACACCACCACCGACTTCATCGAGCGGGTGGGGCCCGCGCCGGTGCGCGAACCCGATTCCCGTGAGCGCGAAGCCGCGGCCATCGGTGCCGCCCTGCATGCCAGTCACCGCCGTCGTGCATCGGCCCGGGTGCTGGGCACGATGCCCTCGGGTTTTCGCACTTCGCGCATGCCCTGGCAACGCGTGAGCTATCGGCCTCGCGGTGCAGCCGATGCCGCCACCGATCTGAAGGTCGAATACGACCGTCAGCGCGATGGCAGCTTTGCGGTGAAGGTGAATGGTCAGGCGCGTCAGGCGGTGGTGTTTCGTGCCGGCGAGCACGACATCGACCTCGCGATCGACGGCCAGCGCAGCGCGATCGCGATCACCCGCATCGGCGATCGGTGCCTGGCGCATGGTGCCTTCGGCGATGTCGAGCTGCTCGAGCTGCCACGCTTTGCCGCCACCGGTCGCGCTGATTTCCGCGGCGGTCTGAAGGCGCCGATGCCCGGACGGGTGCTCTCGATTGCGGTGGCGCCCGAGCAGACGGTCGAGCGCGGCCAGCTTCTGCTGGTGCTCGAAGCGATGAAGATGGAGCACCGCATCACCGCGCCTGCCGCCGGTGTGGTCAAGGCGGTGAAGGTGAGCGAGGGTGAGCAGGTCGCCAATGGCGCGGTGCTGGTGATGCTCGAAGACAGCAAGGACTGATCGCATGACAAGCACAGACAATTCAAGCGGCGCAGCGCCCGAGGCGACTACCGCGGCGACCCTCTATTCGGTTGAGAAGGGCGCTGCCTGGATCACCCTCAATCGCCCGGCCAACCGCAATGCCCTGTCGACCTCGCTGGTCAACGAGCTTTACGATCATCTTGCCACCGCCATCGACGATCCGGCGGTGCGCGCCATCGTGCTGACCGGCAACGGCCCGGCCTTTTGCGCGGGCGCCGACCTCAAGAACCCGCCAGGGCATGCGGCGGACGGCGGCCGGGCTGTGGCGCTGCCCGAAGTGCTCAAACGCATGATGGACAGCCCCAAGCCGGTGATCGTGGCGGTCAATGGCGCGGCCTTCGCCGGCGGGCTGGGGCTGGTGGGCGCGGGCGACATCGTCATTACTGCGGAAGACGCGCCCTACAGTTTTTCGGAGGTTCGCATCGGCGTGATCCCGGCGATCATCGCGGTGGTCTGTGTGCCCAAGCTTGGCACCCATCACGCCATGAAACTCTTCCTCAGCGGCGAGCGTTTTTCGGGCGCCCGCGCGGTCGAGATCGGCTTTGTGCATCGCGCGGTGCCGCTGGCCGACCTGCGCGCCGCAGTGCAGGAGGAGGTCGACACGATTCGACTCGGTGGTCCGATCGCGGTCACCGAGTGCAAGAAGCTGGTGCGGCGCGTGCAGCAGCTCTCGATGGACGAGGGCTTTACCGAGATGGCGACCTGGAGCCGGCGCATGTTCACCAGCCCCGAGGCGGCCGAAGGCATGGCGGCGTTCCGCGAAAAGCGCAAACCGTCCTGGATCAAGGAGGACTGACATGTCCGCAAGTGCACTGGCATCCGATCAAGAGCAGCTGGTTTCCGACGAGGCACTCGAGACCTTCCGCGAAGAAGTCGCCGGGTGGCTTCAGGCCAACCGGCCGCCCGAGCCCGATTTCCTGTTACCCGAGTCCTTCATGGAAGTCGGCACCGAGGAGCAGTTCGTCTATCTGCGCGACTGGCAGCGAAAGCTCTATGACGCGGGCTACCTCGGCATGGCCTGGCCCGAGGCCTATGGCGGCGGCGGGCGGCCCCAGGCTTATCAGGACATCGTCAACGCCGAGATGGCGCGCCAGAAGCTGCCCTTCGTGCCCAATACCATCGGCCTGAACTGGGCCGGCCCCCTGATTCTCGCGATCGGCAGCGAAGCTGAAAAGCAGCGCTATATCCGCGGGATCCTCAGTGCCGACGATATCTGGTGTCAGGGATTCTCCGAGCCCGACCAGGGCTCCGATCTGGCCAGCAGCCAGCTGCGGGCGGTGCGCGACGGCGATGACTATGTGCTCAATGGCTCGAAGATCTGGACCAGTCTTGGCAGCCATGCCAAGTACATGATTCTTCTGGCCCGCACCAATCCCGAAAAGCCTCGCTACGACGGCCTGTCGTTCTTTCTGGTGCCGATGCACACGCCGGGCATCGAGGCGCGTCCGATCCGCAAGCTGACCGGCGAGTACGGTTTTAACCAGACCTTCTTCAATGACGCCCGCATCCCGGCCGATTGCCTGATGGGCCGCGAAGGCGAGGGCTGGAAGATCGCGATGCTCACGCTCACCTTCGAGCGTGGCGCCACCGGCGGTCAGGCCGGCGGCATCGCCCGTATGGCCCTGGGCGTGGGCGATGTGCTCGAACTCGCGCGCCGCTCGCGTCGCGATGGCCGCCCGGCACTCGAAGACCCCTTCGTGCGCGATCAGATGGTGCGCTTCATGATCGAGGATCAGGGCGACAAGCTGTGCGGCGCCCGCGGTGCCATCCCAGCGCTGTGCAGCGAGCGGCCACAGGCCATCCCGCTCTCAAACAAGCTGCGTCGCTCCGAGCATATGCGCCGCTTGCTGCAGTTTTCGCTCTCCTTGCAGGGGGCCAATGCGGTGCGCTGGATGGGTGACGCGAATGCGGTCGATGCCGGCAAGTGGCAGCGTTCCTACTTCAATTCATTTGCCTCGACGATCGGCGGCGGCACCAGCCAGATCCAGGCCAACATCGTGGGCGAGCGGGTGCTCGGCCTTCCAAAAGATTGAGCAAGGACTGATCGATCATGGGACATGCCGATTCCGCCATCAAAGCGACCTTGCCGCTGTCACACCTGATGCGCTTTTCTGACGAGCAGTCCATGCTGCTCGAGACCGCCACGGTCTTTTGTCGTGACAAGTCGCCGATCGCCACCGTGCGCCAGCGCATGACGACCGATGCCGGTTTCGATCGCGCGGTCTGGGACGAGATGGTGGCACTCGGCTGGTCGGGCATGGCCATCCCCGAAAGCTTCGGTGGCAGCGGCCTGACGCTGGCCGAGGTCGCGACCGTCACCGAGCCGATCGGCCGGCATCTGCTGGCCACGCCGCTCTTCAGCACGCAGCTTTTCGTGCAAGCCTTGCTTGCTGGCGCAAGCCCCACGCAGCAGGCGCTGTGGCTGCCGAAGATCGTGAGTGGCGCGATCGGCACGGTGGCGCTTTTCGAGCAGGACGGTGACTGGGCGCTCGATGCGATTGCGGCCAGCGCTCGCATCGAGGGCAACGCGGTGGTACTCGTCGGCGACAAGATCCTGGTGGGCGACGCTCTGCAGGCCGATTGCTTTGCGGTGTCGGTGATGCTCGATGGCGCGCCGGCCCTGGCGATCGTGCCGGCGGCCGACATCGGCGCGGCGCGCATCCGGCCCGAGACCATCATTGATGAGACCCGTCGCAGTGCGGCGCTCAGCCTTGATGGCGTGCGGGTGCCAGGCTCTGCGCTCATCACCGGCGAGGCGGCCTGCAAGGCGCTCGAGGCGGTGCGTCATGCCGGACTGCTGCTGGCCAGCGCCGAGGCAGCGGGCGGCATTGCCGGTGTGCTCGGCGTGGTGCTCGAGTATCTCAACCTGCGCAAGACCTTCGGTCGCAAGATCGGCAGCTATCAGTCGCTCAAGCACACCTGCGCCGAGATCCTGATCGGCCTTGAGCGTTCGCGCTCGCATGTCTATCACGCGGCGAGCCTGATCACCGAGGCGGCTGCCGGCACCGACGTCAGCGCAACCGATATCGATGTCGCCCTGCGTATGGCCAAGGTCGAAGCCGGCGACGGTTTCGTGTTCGCCGGCGACCGGGCAGTTCAGTTCCACGGCGGCTTCGGATTTACCTGGGAGTGCGATGCGCAGCTCTATCTGCGCCGTGCGCTGTGGCTGCAATACGCCTTCGGCGATGCCGGTCATCACCGGCGCAGACTCGCTGATGCGCTGCTGTCGCCGCTCGGCTGAGCCCTCACGGTCCCTCGCCCTCCTGCACCATCCCCATTCGATTTTTCGACCTGCGGCCCTTCACAGGAGACACGCACCATGGATCTGAGTTATGGCCCCGAGTACGAGGCCTTTCGCGACGAGCTTCGCGCCTTCATCGCGGCCAACCGGCATCTGGCGCCGGCTGCCGGCGGCCCGCGCGACGAAAATGCGCGTGCCTGGCAGCGACTGCTGATCGCGCATGGCTACACCGCGCGCACGATTCCCACCGAGTACGGCGGCGCCGGCCAGCCCCCCGACCTGCTGAAGTCGCGCATCATTGCCGAGGAATTCGCGTCGGCCCGCATCAGCCCCGGTCTGGGTGGTCAGGGCATCTCGATGCTGGTGCCCACGCTGCTCGAGATGGGCACCGAGCAACAGAAGCGTGACTTCATCCCGTCGACGCTCAGCGGTGAAACCGTCTGGTGCCAGGGTTATTCCGAACCGGGTGCCGGCAGTGATCTCGCCGCGCTTCGCACCTCGGCGGTCCTGAAGGGCGACGAGTGGATCATCAACGGCCAGAAGATCTGGACCAGTACCGCGCATCTGGCCGACTGGATCTTCTGCCTGGTGCGCACCGAGCCGGAGGCGCCCAAGCATCTGGGCATCAGTTTTCTGCTCTTTCGCATGGACACGCCGGGCATCGAGATCAGGCCGCTGGTCGACATGACCATGAACGCGAATTTCAACGAGGTCTTCTTCACCGATGTGAGGGTGCCTGCGCACCAGATCGTCGGGCGCCGCGGCGATGGCTGGAAGGTGGCCAATGTCATTCTCGGCAACGAACGCGACAGCCTTGCCGACCCGAATATCGCGCAGGCGCGCCTGAACGCGCTGGTCGAACTGATGAAGACCGAGACCCTCGATGGCCGCCGCCTGATCGATCAGCCGATTTATCAGGATCGGCTGATGCGCATCCAGGGTCGGGTGATGGCCATGAAATACAACGAGCTGCGGGTGCTCTCGAGCAAGCTCAATCGGGGCCAGGACGCCGCGCTTGCCCGCATGATCGTCAAGCTCCAGGGCACCGAACTGCGCCACGAACTCGAGGGCCTGGGCATCGACATCATGGGCGAGCGCGGTCTGGCGTATGGCGCCAATCCTCACCTGCAGGACAACGGCGCCTGGCAGGTCCACTACATGTATTACCTCGGCCTGATCATCGGCGGTGGCACCAGCCAGATCCAGAAGAACATCATCGCCGAGCGGGGCCTGGGCCTGCCGCGCGAACCCAAAACCGCAGGAGCTGCCTGATGGAATTCGGACTGTCGTCGGAACAGGTCCTGCTCAAGGACAGCCTTGATGCCTATCTGCGCGAGCGGGCGCCCCTTGATCGGGTTCGCCGCTTTGCAGACAGGGACGAAGGTCGGGCCACCGAGGTGATTGCCGGGCTCAACGAAATCGGCCTGTCGGGTCTGATCATCCCGACCGAACACGGTGGCGTGGGGCTTGGCGCGCTCGATGCCTGTGTGGCCGCCGAGACGCTTGGCTACCGGATCGCGCCGGTGCCTTTCGTGGCCAACGCCATCATGGTGCCGACCGCGCTGATGCTCGCCGCAAGCCCCGCGCAACAGGCCAACTGGTTGCCGCAAATTGCGGCCGGCAAGACGGTGGTGGGTGCAGCGCTGGCCGAGCGCAGTGGTGCGCGGGCGGTGGCCGGTTCACAAGCGGGCGTGACCGCTGTCGATGGTCGGCTGAGCGGCCGTGCGCTCTATGTGCTTGATTTTGAGGCTGATGCCTATCTGGTCGGCGATATGGCCGGTGGTCTGCATCTGGTCGCTTCTGATGCTGCGGGACTGAGCCGTCAGCGGCTCGAGACCGTCGATCGCACCAGACCGATCGGCGAACTGGTGTTCGATCGGGTCGCCGCCGAACCCCTTGCGGGGGCTGATGCTGCGGTAGAGCAGCGGGTACTCGACATCGGCCGCACCATGCTTGCGGCGGATTCATTGGGTGCCGCCCAGAACATGATCGATCAGGCGGTCGCCTATGCCGGTCAGCGGATGCAGTTCGGGCGCGTGATCGGCTCCTTCCAGGCGGTCAAGCACATGTGTGCGCAGATGGCGGCAGACCTTGAGCCCACGCGGGCCTTCGTCTGGTACGCCGGGCATGCGCTTGACGAGATTCCACTCGAAGCCAGTCTGGTGGCCTGTCAGCTCAAGGCGCATCTGGGCGAGGTGGCCACCTCGGTTGCCAAGACCGCGACCGAAGTGCATGGCGGCATGGGTTTCACCGATCTGGTCGGGCTGCACTACTGGTTCAAGCGGATTGGCTTCAATCGGCAGATGCTCGGGTCGCCTGAGTATTTGCGGGGCGAGGCCGCGCGCTTGCAGGGTTTGGCTGAAATGCCTGACAGGCTGAGATGAGTTAGCCTGATGGCCCTTTCTTAGGAGAACACTTTGACCTCTCCCGCCTCTCCCACCTCTTCCACGCCCTACGGTTCTCTGCCGGTGCATGCAGCGCCGCCGATGCGTCGTCCGATGAGCCTGCCCCGATTGCTTGAGATGCACTCGCGTGGCGAAAAGATCGCCATGCTCACCTCTTATGACGCCACCTTCGCCGCAGTGGCCGATGCGGCCGGCATCGAAGTGATCCTGGTCGGCGACTCCCTGGGCATGGTCTGTCAGGGCCTGTCGAGCACAGTCGGCGTGACCCTTGAGACCATGTGCTATCACGTGGAAAGCGTGGCACGCGGCGTGCGTCGCGTGCAGGGCACCGTGTGGCTGGTGGGCGATCTGCCGTTTGGCAGCTACCAGGAGTCCCGCGAACAGGCGCTGCGCAGCGCCGCAGCGCTGATGCAGGCCGGTGCGCATATGGTCAAGCTGGAAGGCGGGGGCTGGACCGCCGACATCGTGCGCTTCCTGGTCGAACGCGGCATTCCAGTGTGTGCCCACCTCGGCCTGACACCGCAAACCGTCCATGCACTGGGCGGCTATCGGGTGCAGGGCAAAACCGAGCAAGCCGCCGCCGAACTGACCCGCCACGCGCATGAGTTGCAGGACGCGGGTGCAACGATGCTGGTTCTGGAGATGGTCCCGGCGGCGCTGTCGGCGAGTCTGACGAAGCAATTGCCCCGATGCCCCACCATCGGCATCGGCTCGGGCCTGGGCACGGCAGGTCAGGTGCTGGTCATGCATGACATGCTGGGCGTCAACCTGGGCAAGAACCCGAAATTCGTGCGCAACTTCATGGAGGGCGCAGGCGGTGTGCGTGAAGCCATCGAGGCCTACGTGAAGGCAGTCAAGGAAGGCAGCTTTCCGGTGGATGCGCAGCACGCCTGGTAAAGCCCCGACATGTACATCGCACACACCATTGCCGAACTCCGCGAGCACCTGGGCGCCTACCGACACCCGGCCTTCGTGCCCACTATGGGCAATCTTCATGATGGCCACATCGCATTGCTGACCCGTGCTCGCACGCTCGGCGATGTGTCGGTGGTGAGCATCTTCGTGAACCGCCTGCAGTTCGCGCCGAATGAAGACTTCGACAGCTACCCCCGAACCTGGCAAGCCGATTGCACCCGCTTGCGCGAGGCTGGTTGCGACGTGCTGTTCGCGCCGAAAGAGCCCGAGCTTTACCCTGAGCCGCAAACCTTTGCCGTGCAGCCGCCGTCCGAACTGGCGGACATTCTTGAAGGTCATTTCAGACCGGGTTTTTTTACCGGCGTATGCACGGTGGTGATGAAACTCTTTGCCTGTGTGCAGCCACGCGTGGCGGTGTTCGGCAAGAAGGACTATCAGCAGCTGATGATCATCCGCCGCATGGTCAGCCAGTTTGCGCTGCCCATCGAGATGGTTGCCGGCGAAACCGAGCGCGCCACCGATGGGCTTGCGCTGTCATCGCGCAACGCTTACCTCAGTGCGCCCGAGCGCGCTGAAGCGGTTCATCTGTCGCAAGCCCTGCAGCGCATTGCCCAGGCCGTGCGGTCCGGCCACCCTGACCTGGCTGCAGTCGAAGCCGAGCAGATGCAGGCACTGGCCGCACGCGGCTGGGCGCCGGATTACCTCACCGCCCGCCGACAGCACGACCTGCAGCCACTGACAGCGGGTGATGCGGCTGTGGTCCTTGGGGCGGCCCGCCTGGGCACCACGCGGCTGATCGACAATCTCGAGCTCAGGCAGCAGCCGGCCTGACCACCCTGGCTTCCTTGATCGGGAGATTGATGAGTGCCGCTGCAACCGCCAGCACCGCGTCGGCCCACCACATCCAGGTGTAGCTGCCGGTGTTGGTCACTGCAAGGCCGCCCAGCCAGGCGCCAAAAAAGCCGCCGATCTGATGAGAGAGCAGCGTCAACCCGAAGAGCGTTGCCAGGTACCTGACACCAAACAGTTTGGCCGTCAGGCCCGCGGTCGGTGGCACGGTCGCCAGCCAGGTCAGGCCCAGCACCGCAGCAAACAGGTAGAAGGTCCAGGGTTCTTTCGGGGCGGCCATATAGATCACCACCGCCACCGCGCGACTGAGATACATCCAGAAAAGAATCATTTTCATGCGTACCCGATTGCCGAGTGACCCAACCACCAGACTGCCCACCACATTGGCAAGTCCGATGATCGCCAGTGAAGTCGAGGCGACGCCAGCACTCAGGCCGCAGAGGTCGATCTCTCCCGGCAGATGCGTAATCAGGAAGGCGATGTGAAAGCCGCAGGTGAAAAACCCGGCATGCAAGCACCAGTAGCTGGGGTTGCGCAAGGCGGCGGCGATCTGCCGCCTCATGCCCGACTCCTCACCAGACGCTGCGCTGGTTGCGCTCGCAGCGCTTCGCGGCTCGCTTCTCAAAAACCAGCCCATCGGCGCGGTCGTCAAGGCGATCACGGCCATTGTCCACATCGCTGCCATCCAGCCATACGCCGACATCACCATCTGGTTAAGCGGCGCGAAGATGAACTGCCCAAGACTGCCGCCGGCATTGATGACGCCGCTTGCAAAGGCGCGCTTTTCCGCCGGAAGGCGCTGGGAGGTCGCACCGATCAGGATCGAGAAACTCCCGGCTCCCGCACCGGCCGCACTCAGCACGCCGGCCGCTAGAATCAGGCCCCACTCGGTGGTCACCTGCGTGGTCAGATAACTTCCTGCGGCCAGCAGGATGGCGCCCAGTGCAATGATTCGTCCGGTTCCCCAGCGGTCGGCCACCGCGCCGAAAACCGGTTGCGCCACGCCCCAGACCAGCTGACCGATTGCGAACGCGAAACTGATCGTCGCAATGCCAAGGCCGGTGTGGGTGTTCAACGGCGATACGAACAGGCCCATCGACTGTCGCGAGCCCATGGTGACCATGAGGATCGCGGCTGCAACCGAGATGTAGAACCAGGACGCGCGTGCGCTCGCCGATTGATGCGGATCGTTCATGGGCGGGTCTCTTCAAGGTCGAATCGGGTGTCAGACACCAATCTTAATCCCCTCGATAACCCGCAGGCCTGAAGCACGGTGCGTGCTGCGGTGGCTCAGCCGGTCGCCGCAAGACCCGGACTTGGCGCCATTGCGCGCCCTGTGCTGATGATCGGACGGTGAGGGTTGTTCGATAGAATCGGTTCACCACAAACATAAAATCATGGGGATATCAATGAAACTGACCGCTTCCGGTGCCAGCCCTTATGTGCGCAAAGCAATGGTTTGCGCAATTCTGAGAGGGCTTGATGCTCAGATCGAGAAATGGGTGATCACGACGACCGATCCGGTGCTGGCTCAGTCAAATCCGCTCGCCAAAGTCCCGACGCTGTTGACCGATGATGGCCTGGCTTTGTTTGATAGCCCGGTGATTTGCGAGTATCTCGACAGCCTCGGCAGCGCGGCGCCACTGTTCCCCGCGATGGGTCAGGCGCGATGGAAGGCACTGCGTCTGCATGCCATCGGCGATGGCATCCTCGATGCCAGTCAACCCCGTCGACGCGAGATTGCCTTGCCTCAAGACGAAGGTCGTATCGGCTACATCGCCTTGCAGCGAGGCAAAGTCAACCGGGCCCTGGATGATCTTGAAAAAGAAGCCGATGGCCTCAGGCAACTGAGCACGATTGGCGAGGTGGCGGTGGCATGTGCACTGGGGTATCTGGATTTCAGGTTCGACAATGAGCCGTGGCGCCCTGGTCATCCCAAACTGACCGCCTGGTACGAGTCAGTGGTGACATTGCCGGCCATGGCTCAGACCATGCCGGTCGCCTGATTAAGCCGGGCGCCCTTGTCTGGGGGCCCGACCGTGAGGAGCAAGACAACATGAGGTGCATCACCGTGAATGATCAGATCCAAATCTGCGCGCAGCGACGCTCGTCTGGCACCCGGCGTTTGCTGCTGAGTGCGTTTGCCGCTGGCGCAATGCTCAGTGCGTTGTCGATGCCGGCGCTGGCTCAGACTTATCCGAGTCGTCCGATCACGATCATCGTTCCGGCTGCACCGGGCGGCATTCTCGATCAGGCGGCGCGCCTTGTGGCGGTCGAATTGGGAAAGGTCGTCAGTCAGCCGGTGGTGGTCGAGAACAAGGCCGGTGCCAGCCAGATCATTGGTGCGCAGGCGGTCGCTCGGGCTGATCCCGATGGCTACACGCTGCTGATGGGCAGCATCGGGCCTAATGCCGCCCACTACGGCCTTTATCCGAAGCTGCCTTACACGCCGGCTGATTTTGCCCCGGTCGTGCATGTGATCTCGATGCCGAACGTGCTGCTGGTCAACCCCGAAGTGCCTGCGCGCACCGTGGCCGAACTGGTCAGCCTTGCAAAAGCCAAGCCGGGTGCGCTGGTGCTGGGTTCGTCAGGCACGGCCACCTCGGGTCATCTGGGTGCCGAACTGTTGATGTCGCGTGCCGGCATTACGCTGACCCATGTCCCCTACAAGGGATCGACCCCTGCGCTGACCGACCTGATCGGCGGCCAGGTGCAGGTCATGGTCGACAACCTGGTGACCGCGGCACCGCAGATCAAGGCCGGGCGGGTGCGCGCGCTGGCCGTGACCGGCTTGCAGCGCGTGCCGGGTTTCCCGGAGATTCCGACGATTGCCGAGTCCGGTTATCCGGGCTTTGATGTGACGGTATGGGTCGGCCTGATGGCCCCGGGCAAGACCCCGCCCGCGATCATCGACACCCTGAACCGCGAAGTCGCCAAGATCCTCGCCCAACCGCAAATCAAGCAGAAAGTGGCCGAAATGGGCGGTGCGACCATCCCGATGAGCCCGGCCGAGTTCAACGGCTTTGTGCGTGCAGAAATCGACAAATGGGGTGCGGTGACCAAAGCGGCAAACATCAAGGTCGACTGAGTCAAGGCCGATTGAAACAAGGCCGATTGAAACAAGGCTGACTGACTCGGGGCCGACCGACTGGCCCCTGTTGTGGGCGTCAGCCGGGCTCCTGCGTGAACAGCCGTTGCCATCCGGTGTGACCGAGCCTTCGCAGCGTTTCGATGTTGCGCTCGTAAATTTCCCCGGCATCCGGAAAGGCGGAGACCGCGCGCTCGATGCTGTCTTCGCGCAGCAGGTGCAGCATCGGATAGGGTGATCGATTGCTGCAGTTTTCGATGTCGTCGGGCGCGCTGCCGGCGAATTCATAGGCCGGATGAAAACTCGCAATCTGGAGCGTGCCCTCATGGCCATGGCTGCGCAGCAGGCGATCGGCCTGGCGCAAAAACGCGGTGTAGTCGATGAAGTCGGTCAGCGCCTGCGGATGGATCAGCAGTGTCGTGTCGATGTCGTTTGCGTCGGCCTTTGCCAGCAGCGACAGCTCGTCGCGCAGCACCGCCAGTAACTCGCTGTCGCTGTTCGCCTGCGTGACCGCATAGCGGATCTGCTGCTTCACATGAACCGCCTTGGCGAACGGGCACAGGTTCAGGCCGATGACCGCCACCTCAAGCCAGTGCCGGGTGGCGGCGACGATATCGCCCTGCTCGACGGTGTCAGGGGGGGCGGCGCGAGCAGGGGATTCGCTCATTTCGAGGTGAGCGTCTTGCCCGGCATGACACCCACTTCGATCGCGAATCGATCAAATTCAGGCAGCCAGATGTCCAGTCCGCTGCGACTCGCGAACATGCCGTGGGCGTCCCCCGCGGCGAAGGTGCCGAAGGCAACCATGCGAGCATTGCCACCCGCTTCGGTGTACGCGGCATACATGGCTTCCCAGGTGTCACGGCGCCAATAGCTGTCGTTGTCGCCATAGAACCACAGTGAGGGGACGCGGGTTTGGCGGCCATAGGCACCGAAGGCACGTGCGAGGCCCGACTCCCAGGCGGGGCAATTTTCGGTTCGCAGGCCACCGGCAAAGTTCACCAGACCCCTGACCCCAGGTCGACCCAGGGTGCCCAGCGCCAGCGTGCTCATACCGCCGTGGGACTGGCCCATCACGATGATTCGGGTGGCATCTGCCTGCGGCAGCGTGGCGATGTGATCGAGCACCGCAACGATGTCATCGGCCTGTTGCAGACCATTGCTTTCGGTATTGCAGCCGACCGAGTTGTAGAGGCCAGTTGATTTCGAGAAGCCGCTGCGCATCGGCAACACAACCAGAAATCCCCGCTCGACCAGCGAGCGTGACGGCAGAAGATAGCGGGCACGTGCTTGCCAGCGCGGGTCGCCGGAAGCCTTGCCGTGGTTGATGACCGCGACCGGGAAGGGCCCGTCGCCTGGCGGTGAAAAGAGCGTGACTTCGAGCGTCGGACCCATGAAACCCGGTTTGGTGACGCTGATGATCTGCTCTCGCAGCTTGGCATCCAGCGGCGTCGACTGAGCCAGTGCATCCGGTGCCAGCAGCGCCGCGGCCAGCCAGGCGATCGTCGCGAGGCAACTGACATATCGGCTCATCACTCGTGCTCCTCGTGGCTGTCGCTCACATCCGGAACACGCCAAAGCGCGTCTCGGCGATCGGCGCATTCAGGCTGGCTGACATGGCAAGCGCCAACACCCGGCGGGTGTCGGCCGGGTCGATGATGCCGTCGTCCCACAGGCGCGCGGTGGCGTAGTAGGGGTGGCCCTCGCGCTCGTACTGCGCACGCAGCGGCGCCTTGAAGTCGGCTTCGTCTTCGGCGCTCCAGGCGCCGCCCCGCGACTCGATGCCGTCGCGTTTGACGGTGGCCAGCACCGAGGCGGCCTGCTCGCCGCCCATCACACTGATGCGTGCATTCGGCCACATCCACAGGAATCGCGGCGAGTAGGCGCGCCCGCACATGCCGTAGTTGCCGGCGCCGAAGCTGCCGCCGATGATGATCGTGAACTTGGGCACCTGCGCACAGGCCACCGCAGTGACCATCTTTGCGCCATTGCGTGCAATGCCTTCGTTCTCGTATTTGCGACCGACCATGAAGCCGCTGATGTTCTGCAAAAAGAGCAGCGGGATCTTGCGCTGGCAGCACAGTTCGATGAAGTGCGCGGCCTTGAGCGCCGACTCCGAAAAGAGGATGCCGTTGTTGGCGATGATCCCGATCGGCATGCCGTGGATGCGCGCAAATCCTGTGACCAGGGTCGTGCCGTAGCGGGCCTTCCACTCGTCGAAGGCCGAGTCGTCGACGATGCGGGCAATGACCTCGCGCACGTCATAGGGTTTGCGGGTGTCGGTCGGCAGCACGCCATAGAGCTCGCGCGGATCGTAGCGTGGCTCGATCGGGGTGGTGCGCACCAGCTGCTCGGGCTTTTGCCAGTTGAGATTGGCCACGATGCCGCGCGCAATCGACAGGGCATGCGCATCGTCGTTGGCCAGCCAGTCGACCACGCCCGACAGGCGCGAGTGCACATCGCCGCCGCCGAGGTCTTCGGGCGTGACCACCTCGCCGGTGGCCGCCTTCACCAGCGGTGGGCCGCCCAGAAAGATCGTGCCCTGGTTGCGAACGATGATCGACTCGTCGCTCATCGCCGGCACATAGGCGCCGCCTGCGGTGCAAGAGCCCATGACCACTGCGATCTGCGGAATGCCACGGGCCGACAGATTGGCCTGGTTGAAGAAGATGCGACCGAAGTGCTCGCGATCGGGAAACACCTCGTCCTGGTTGGGCAGGTTGGCGCCGCCCGAGTCGACCAGATAGACGCAGGGCAGGCGGTTTTCGGCGGCGATCTCCTGCGCGCGCAGATGCTTTTTCACGGTCACCGGGTAATAGGTGCCGCCCTTGACGGTTGCGTCATTGCACACGATCAGGCATTCGACGCCGGAGACCCGACCGATGCCGGTGATGATGCCGGCGCAGGGCGCCTCGTTGTCGTACATCTCGTGCGCTGCCATCGGCGAGAGCTCGAGAAAAGCCGTGCCGGGGTCAAGCAGCTGATCGATACGATCGCGCGGCAGCAGCTTGCCGCGTGAGGTGTGCCGGTCGCGCGCGGTCTTGCCGCCGCCGTCGGCGGCTTTGGCGCAGTGCATGCGCAGGTCATCGACCAGCGTGGCCATGGCCTGCGAGTTGGACTTGAAGTCGGCAGATCGGGTGTCCAGACGGGATTCGATGGCAGGCATGGTGATCTCAGTGCGAAAGAAAGTCGGGCAGGCGGTGCATGTCGGCAAATACCGCGCTGGCGCCATGGGCCAGCAGCTTTCGCGGATCGTTGCGTTCGCAATAGCCGAAGACGATCGCGCCGGCGGCAGTGCCGGCCTGCACACCGACCGGCGTGTCCTCAATCACCAGGCAGCGTGACGGATCGGCGCCCAGCGCGCGGGCGGCCATCAGATAGACATCGGGCGCGGGCTTGGCATGCTCGACCATGTCGGCACCGAAGAGCCAGGACGATTGCTGGTCGGGCGCTTCGAATCGGTGCAGCAGACCGGTCGTGCCCAGCGTCAGGCGCATCTTGGCGCGATCGCCACCCGAAGCCACCGCAATCGCAATGCCGCGGGCGGCCAGGACATCAAGCACATGGACAATGCCGGTGACCGCCACCACCTGCGCCGACAGCGCGGCATTGCGGCGTGCCAGGTAGGCGTCGGTCCAGCCTGCCGGCAGCGGTTTGCCCAGTTGCGATTCGATGATCCGGATGTCTTCGCGCAGCGACTTGCCCATGAAGAGCTCGGCGGCATCATGCTCGGTGAGCGACAGGCCGGCATCGTTGGCCATGGCAGTCAGCACTGCCATGGTGATCGGCTCGCTGTCGACCAGCACGCCGTCGCAATCGAAGATCACCGCCTCGATGCGCATCTCTGATCAGCCAGGCCGTCGCAAACCACGCGTCATGATGCCGATCCGGCCTTAGCCATGGCTCAGGTTCTGTTCGAAAAAGGCGAGCGTGCGCTCGAGCGCGGTCTTTGCGCTGTCGTCGTGCCAGTCGGGATGGCCATGGCGATTGAAGCCGTGCCCTGCCGGATAGACATGGCAGGCGGCCTGAGGATGGGTCTGGCTGATGCGCTTGACCGCATCCATCGTGATGAGGGCATCTTTCTCGCCGAAGTGAAACATCATCGGCGCCTGCAGCCGCTCATGCAGATACGGCACGGTGCGACCGCCGTAATAGCCCACCGAGGGCAGGCCCAGACGGGTGGCCGACAGGTAGGCCACGGTGCCGCCCCAGCAGTAGCCGACTACGCCGGTTGGAAGCCCGCGGCCGATCTGCTGCTGCGCTGCGCGAATGTCGCGCAGCGGCGCATCCAGACCCAGCTCATCGACCAGCGTGCGCCCGCGTGCCGTGCCCTCGGGCGTGTAGCCGAGCTCGACACCCGACTCGATGCGATCGAAAAATGCCGGGGCTACTGCGAGATAGCCTGCGGCGGCATATTGCTGCGCCGCGACCCAGCGGATGTGGTCATTGACGCCGAAGATTTCCTGCACGACCACGATGCATCCTTTGGGCTCACCTTGCGGGCGTGCCACGAAGGCCCGGACCGACTTGCCGTCGATGGCCTCGATCTGAACGGTTTCCATCCGTGTCTCCTTTTTGTATGTTCGTTGAATCGCCGATATCAGGCAGTGTGAACATCAGGCGCTGTCGGCATTGGCCAGTGCCCGCCCGATCAGGATCTTCTGAATATCGCTGGTGCCCTCATAGATCTGGCAGACCCGCACGTCGCGCCAGATCCGCTCGACCGGGAAGTCGGACACATAACCGTATCCGCCATGAATCTGGATGGCGTCCGAGCACACCCGCTCGGCGATCTCGGAGGCAAAGAGCTTGGCCATGGCGGCTTCTTTCAGGCAGGGCTGGCCGGCATCCTTGAGCGCGGCGGCATGCAGGATCAGCTGGCGCGCTGCCTCAAGGCTGGTGGCCATGTCGGCCAGTCGAAACTGCACCGCCTGATGCTCGAAGATCGCCACCCCGAAGGCCTCGCGTTCCTTGGCATAGCGCAACGCGGCTTCGAAGGCGGCGCGCGCCATGCCAAGCGACTGCGACGCAATGCCGATGCGCCCGCCCTCGAGCCCCGACAGCGCGATCTTGTAGCCCTGGCCTTCGTCGCCAAGCAGATTCTCGGCCGGCACCCGACAGCCCTCGAAGGCGATCTGGGCGGTGTCCGAGGCATGCTGGCCGACCTTATCCTCCAGCCTTGCCACCCGATAGCCCGGTGTGACGGTGGGCACCAGAAAGGCCGAGATGCCGCGCTTGCCGGCGGCCTTGTCTGTGACTGCCATGACGATCGCGACATCGGCATGCTTGCCCGAGGTGATGAACTGCTTGACCCCGTCGATCACATACGACACGCGACCGTCTGCATCGGTTTCTCGCCTGGCGGTGGTGCGCAGCGCCGAGGCATCCGACCCGACATGCGGCTCGGTCAGGCAAAAGGCGCCCAGCATCTCGCCGCTGGCCAGAGGCGCCAGCCACCGCGCTTTTTGGGCCTCGTTGGCGTAAGTCATCAGGATCGAGGCGACCGGACAGTTGTTGACCGAGATGATCGTCGAGGTGGCGCCGCAGCCGGCCGCGATCTCCTCGATGATCACCGCGAGTGCGGTGTAGTCGAGACCCGCGCCGCCCCAGCGCTCGGGCACGGCCACGCCATAACAGCCGAGCGCTGCCAGCCCGCGCAGCGCCTGCGCCGGAAAGCTCGACTCGCGGTCCCAGCGGGCAGCGTGGGGTGTGATCTCGGCAGTGACAAAGGCGCGCACCGCATCGCGCACCTGGGCATGTTCGGCAGACAGGATCATCGAAAACTCGTCGTCAATTCGGCGTGAATCTGGCGTTATCAGGCGATATACGGACTCGGCATCTCGGGTGGCGCCATCCGTGCATCCACTTCGATCTCGATCTTCAGGCGCGGATCGATCAGTCCGACCACCATCGCGGTGGCGGCTGGCCGGGCGCGCGCGAAGTACTGGCCGAAGATCGGCGCGAGAAGGGTGAAGAGCGCCGGCTCGGTCAACAGATAACGCACCCGCACCACATCGTCGAGCGAGCAGTTGGCCTGGGCGAGCGCGGCGCTGATATTGGCAAAGCACTGATGGGTCTGGGCGACCGGATCGGCCTCGATGCTCATGTCGGCATAGTTGAAGCCGGTGGTGCCTGCGACCAGCACACTGTCGCCATCGACGATCGCCCGCGAATAACCGGCGGCCGCTTCGAAGCTGGACCCCGACGAAATCCGTCGCAGCCCGCCTGCAGTTTTCAGCGTTGCCATACCGGTCAGACCAGTTCGATGCCGACCGCGGTCGCTTCGCCACCGCCGATGCACAGCGAGGCGATGCCGCGCTTGCCGCCGGTCTTTTTCAGCGCGCCGATCAGGGTCACGATCAGACGCGCTCCCGACGCGCCAATCGGATGGCCCAGCGCGCAGGCGCCGCCATGGATGTTGACCTTGGCATGCGGCAGGTCGTGCTCCTTCATCGCCGCCATGGCGACCACCGCAAAGGCTTCGTTGATTTCATACAGATCGACATTCGCACTCGACCAGCCGGTCTTGTCGTAGAGCTTTTTGATGGCACCCACCGGTGCGGTGGTGAACCACTGCGGCTCCTGCGAGTGGGTGGTGTGCGCGACCAGTTTTGCAATCGGTGTGACACCGAGCTTGGCAGCGGTGGACGCCCGCATCATCACCATGGCCGCGGCGCCATCAGAGATCGATGACGAGGTGGCGGCGGTCACGGTGCCGTCCTTGCGAAACGCGGGCTTCAGGCCGGGGATCTTGGACGTGTCGCTCTTGAAGGGGCTTTCGTCCTTGCTGATCACGACATCGCCCTTACGACCGGCAACCGTCACCGGCGCGATCTCGAAGGCAAACGAGCCGTCTTCATTGGCTTTGCGGGCGCGTTCGGTCGAGGCGATCGCATAGGCATCCTGCTCGTCGCGGGTGAAGCTGTATTTGCCGGCGCAGTCTTCGGCAAACTGGCCCATCGATTTGCCGCCGCCGTTGGGCGTCTTGTCGTAGGCGTCTTCCAGTCCGTCGAGGGCCATGTGATCGAAGAGCGTGCCGTGGCCGTAGCGATAGCCGTTACGGCCCTTGAGCATCATGTAGGGCGCATTCGACATGCTCTCCATGCCGCCGGCCACGATGATGTCCTGGCTGCCGACCGCGAGCAGGTCATGGGCCAGCATGGCGGATTTCATGCCCGAACCGCAGACCTTGTTGATGGTGGTGGCCCCCGCCGACACCGGCAGGCCGGCGCCAAGCGCAGCCTGGCGCGCCGGCGCCTGGCCCTGACCGGCGGGCAGCACGCAGCCCATGATGACTTCCTGGATCTGCTCGGGCTTGAGGCCGGCGCGCTCGAGCGCTGCCTTGATGGCAAAAGCACCGAGCTGCTGGCCGGCAAACGACGACATCTCGCCGTTCATGCTGCCGATCGGGGTGCGGGCGACCGAGACGATAACGATGGGATCGGACATGGTGGACTCCTTGACGGTTCAGGCTGAGGTTGACTGGTGATGAAAGCGCATCGATTCAGGATAGGGAAAGACATCCTCGAGCAGGCCGGCGCGAATGCCGGTCTGCTTTTTCTGCCAGAAGGCCGCATCGAGCAGTTCGGCATGATGCTTCATGAAAAGTGACCGGATGCGCGGGTCGCCCAGCAGGAAGGTGCCGAACTCTTCCGGAAAGACATCGGTCGGGCCCACGGTGTACCACGGCTCCGAGGCCATTTCGTCTTCGGGCGTGCGGGGCGGCGGAATCCGGCGGAAGTTGCAGTCGGTCATGTAGGCCACTTCGTCGTAGTCGTAAAAGACCACACGGCCCTGGCGGGTCATGCCGAAATTCTTGTAGAGCATGTCGCCCGGGAAGATGTTGGCGGCGACCATCTGCCGGATGGCATCGCCATATTCGATGATCGCGTGCTCGCGCTGCGCATCGTCGGCCTGTTCGAGAAAAATGTTGAGCGGGATCATCCGGCGTTCGATGTAGAGGTGCCGGATCACGATGTTGGTCTCGTCTTCCTCAATCAGCGACGGCGCGGTCTCGCGCAGCTCCCTGAGCAGCGCCGGATCGAGCCTGGCTTTGGGAAAGGGCACATCGGAATACTCCCAGGTGTCGGCCATGCGTCCGACCCGGTCGTGCACCTTGACCAGCTGATACTGCTTCTTGACGAACTCGCGGCTGACATCCTTGCGCCGGGTGTCCTTGATGATCTTGAAGACATAGGGAAACGAGGGCAGCGTGAACACGCCCATCACCAGCCCCTTGATGCCGGGCGCGATCACGAAGTGATCGTCTGAATGGTTCAGGTGCGCGAGCAAGTCGCGATAAAAGGCGGTCTTGCCCTGCTTGTGCAGCCCGAGCATGGTGTAGATCTCGGACTCCGGCTTGGTCGGCATCAGGCTTTTGAGGAACCTGACATAGGCCGAGGGCACCTCCATGTCGACCATGAAATAGGCCCGCGAAAAATTGAAGAGCGTCTCGATGCGTTCGGTGCCGAAGAGGACGGTGTCGAGATAAAGGCGCCGGCGCGCATCCTGCAGGATCGGGATGGCAAAGGGCAACAGCTCGCCGTCGTTGAGATAGCGGCCGATCAGATAGGCGCCCTTGTTGCGAAAAAAGAGCGTACGAAGCACATGCACCTGACAATCGATGGCAGCGTCGAGTGCCTCGGGCATGTGCGCCCGCAGCGCCGCCAGCACCCGCGCGAGATCCCGTTCGATATCGACGAAGGGGCAGGCCATACCGAGGTCGATGAACATATTGCGCAGCGACCGCTCGAAACCGGCCTGTGCGGGGTAGTAGGCCCGATAGCTCGGCGGCTTGCCGTCGAGATAGTCGGTGGCCACGCCCGGTCGAACGAAGATGAAGTCGTTGTGGAAATAGGTGCGATGCAGCACCTTGGCGCAGACCGAGTTGAAGAAGGTCTCGGCCAGTTCGGGCTGGCGGTGTTCGGCCAGCAGGCTCACATACTGGCGCTTGACCTGTTGCCAGTTGCCGGTTTCAAGTCGGGCGGCACCGAATTCGCGGCCGATTCGTTCGACCGCTTCGCTCACGCGGGCGTCATAGAACTCGATGCGCTCGCTGGCGAGGGTGCGGATCGCATGCCAGTCGGCCGCCTCATAGCGGGCCTTGGCCTGCTGCGAGTTATAGCGAAACAGCGCGTAGTGCCGATCGAAGCCAACCAGAATCGACTGCGCGACCGCCGCCGCTTCGCGGCCTTCGGCACTGTTGGGGTCATCGACGACACGGTCGGCGGCGCGCCTGGCGGGGGTGACTGCTTTCGTCATCGTGTCAGCGGGTCTCATCGAAAAGTTCGCGTCCGATCAGCATGCGGCGGATCTCGGAGGTGCCGGCGCCGATCTCATAAAGTTTGGCATCGCGCCACAACCTGCCGGTCGGATAGTCGTTGATATAGCCGTTGCCGCCCAGGCACTGCAGCGCTTCGCCGGCCATCCAGGTCGCCTTCTCGGCTGAATAGAGGATCGCGGCGGCCGCATCCTTGCGCAGGCTGCGCACATCGATCTCGCCCCTCTGGGCACGATCGCACTGGCGACCGACCTCATACACATAGGCACGGCAGGCCATCATGGTGCTGTACATATCTGCGAGCTTGCCCTGCATCAGCTGGAATTCGCCGATCGGCTGGCCGAACTGCTTGCGCTCGTGCAGATAGGGCACGACCACATCCATGCAGGCGCTCATGATGCCCAGCGGCCCGCCCGAGAGCACCGCGCGCTCGAAGTCGAGGCCGCTCATCAGGACATTGACGCCGCGGCCCACACCGTCGAGCTCGCGGCCCTGGATGCCGCCCAGGACGTTTTCGGCTGGCACTTCGCAGTCCTGAAACACCAGTTCGCCGGTATGACTGCCGCGCATCCCGAGCTTGTCGAGCTTTTGCGCCACCGAAAAACCCTTGAAGGTCTTTTCGACCAGGAAAGCCGTGATGCCGCGAGCGCCGGCTTCGAGGTCATTTTTGGCATAAATCACCATCAGGTCGGCATCGGGGCCGTTGGTGATCCAGAACTTCGAGCCGTTGAGTACCCAGTGGTCGCCCTTGAAATCGGCGCGCAGACGCATCGAGACCACGTCCGAGCCGGCGCCGGGTTCACTCATGGCAAGTGCGCCCACCCATTCGCCGGAGATCAGCTTGGGCAGAAATTTTTCTTTTTGCCAGGCGGTGCCGTTGCGGTTGATCTGATTCACGCACAGGTTCGAATGTGCGCCATACGACAAGCCGACCGAGGCCGATCCGCGCGAAATTTCTTCCATGGCGATCACATGCGCGAGATAGCCCATGTCGGTGCCGCCATATTCCTCCGGCACGGTCATGCCAAGTACACCGAGCTCGCCGAACTTGCGCCAGAGGTCCATCGGGAACTGGTCGTTGCGATCGATCTCGGCCGCACGCGGGGTGATTTCGGCGGAGGTGAACTGCTGCAGCGATTCGCGCAGCATGGCGATGTCGTCGCCGAGGTCGAACTGAAGGCCTGGCAGGTTGAGCATGTCGGCATCCCGGGGAGTTGGGTCCGGCGCGCAGGCCGGCCTGAGGTTAACTGTCGAGGGTATGTTTCTGTCGGTCGATCGTCAATCCGGCGCGGCGCCGGTGATCGCGCCGAGCGCCGGGTCAGTGCTGGCCGCGCAGGGCCCTCGGGTAGACTCGGTCCCAGAAAATCGAGGAGACCGGTTGCGATGAATGCGCTTGAACACGAGCTGACCTACCCGTTTGGCGACACCCTGCCCAAGCCTGCCCAGCGCTTCGAAGTGGCACCCGGCGTCTGGTGGCTTCGCATGCCGCTGCCGTTTGCACTCGATCACATCAATTTGTGGCTGTTGCGCGACCGCTTTCGCGACCAGGACGGCTGGACGATCATCGACTGCGGTGTCTCGACCGAGGCCACCCGTGAGCACTGGGATACGCTGATCGCCAACGAACTCGACGGCCTGCCGGTGGTGCGCGTGCTGTGCACGCACAATCATCCCGACCATATCGGGATGGCCGGCATGCTGACCGAGCGCTTCGGTGCGCCGCTCTGGATGACGGTCGGCGAATATGCGGTCGGTCGCATCCTGTCGGCCACCATGCCGGGCCAGGACCCTGATGCCGCCTACCGGCATTACCTGCGCCATGGCCTGGTCGACGGCGCCCAACTCGACGCCCTGCGCCAGCGCAGCCGCTCGCATTTCCCCGGGCTGGTGCCGAATATGCCGCACAATTTCCGTCGCATTGCCGATCACGAGCGCATCAGGATCGGCGATCGCCAGTGGCGGGTCATCATCGGCACCGGTCACTCGCCCGAGCATGCGGCGCTGATGTGCGACGCCGACCATCTGCTGATCTCGGGCGACATGGTCCTGCCGCGCATCTCGACCAATGTCTCGGTCTTCGATCTTGAGCCCGAGGCCAATCCGCTCACCTGGTATCTCGATTCACTGCGTCGCTTCGAAGATTGCCCCGAGGACACCCTGGTACTGCCCTCGCATGGGCGGCCGTTTCGCGGCCTGCACCGGCGTCTTGCCCAGCTTCATGAGCACCATGCCGAGCGGCTTGGCGCGGTCGCCTCGGCCTGCAGCGAACGACCGCGCCATGCTGCCGAAACCGTGCCGATCATGTTCGGACGTGAGTTCGATGCGCATCAGATGATGTTCGCGCTCGGCGAGTCGCTCGCCCACCTGCATGCCCTGTGGTATCGCGGCGAGCTGACCCGGACAAAAGGCGAGGACGGGGTCTTTCGCTTCGCTGCCGCCTGAGTCAGACTTCGCGCGGCTTGACCCGCGAGGCGGCGTCCTTGGCATGGCGCCGCGCGGTGTCGACATCGGCGGCATGCGCCAGCGCAACACCCATTCGGCGCTTGACGAACGACTCGGGCTTGCCGAAGAGCCGCACGTCGCTGCCGGGCACCGACAGGGCATCGGCCAATCCTTCAAAGACCACACCGCGAGCGGCCACGCCGCCGTAGATGACCGCACTTGCGCCCGGTGAGCGCAAGCGGGTATCGACCGGCAGACCCAGGATGGCGCGGGCATGCAGCTCAAACTCCGACTGATGCTGCGTGGTCATGGTGACCATGCCGGTATCGTGCGGACGCGGGCTGACCTCCGAGAACCAGACCCTATCGCCCTTGACGAAGAGCTCCACGCCAAACAGCCCGCTGCCACCAAGTGCTTCGGTAACCTTGCGGGCGATGTCTTGCGAGCGTTCGAGCGCCACCGGACTCATGGCTTGCGGCTGCCAGCTTTCGACATAATCGCCGGCCACCTGTACATGGCCGATCGGATCGCAAAAGTGCGTCTGCGTTGTGGCGCTGGCGCCTTCACCCTGGCTCACCCGCACGGTGAGCAGGGTGATCTCGTAGTCGAAATCGATGAAGCCCTCGACGATCACGCGGCCGGCATCGACCCGCCCGCCACTGGCGGCATAGGCCCAGGCGGCCTCGACCTCCTCGGCGCCATCGATTTTCGACTGCCCTTTGCCGGATGAAGACATGACCGGCTTGACCAGACACGGATAGCCGATGCCGTCGTCGATCGCGGATTGGAGCTCTGCCAGGCTGCTGGCAAAGCGATAGGGCGAGGTCGGCAGACCGAGTTCTTCGGCAGCAAGTCGTCGGATGCCTTCGCGGTTCATGGTGAGCCAGGCGGCGCGCGCGGTGGGGATGACCCGCACCAGGCCCTCGCGCTCGAGTTCGATCAGGGTCGTTGTGGCGATCGCCTCGATCTCGGGCACGACCATCTGGGGCCGCTCTTTTTCGATCAGGGCGCGCAGCTGGCCCGGGTCGGTCATGTCGATGACATGGGCACGATGCGCCACCTGATGGCCCGGCGCATCGGCATATCGGTCGACCGCGATCACCTCGATGCCCAGCCGCTGCAGGGCGATGATCACTTCCTTGCCGAGTTCGCCGGCGCCCAGCAGCATGATCCGTGTGGCCGAGGGTGACAGGGGCGTGCCGATGGCGTGCATGAAAAGTCGTCCTGAAAAAAGGGATGAGCCGGTGCCGGGATCGAGAGCTTAGCGTGGCACACCGCTCGCCGGCTCGATGCCGAGCGCCTGCAACTGGGCGTCCACCGCCTCGGCCCAGCCGCGGTTGGCGGCCGGGCTGGCTGGGCTGGGATGCAGGATCTGCCCGATCCGGATGCCGCGCGCCACGGCTGAATCGATGTCGCTGCCCTCGAGCACCTGACGCAGCCGCTTTTCGGCAAAGCCACCGATGCCGATCGCCCAGTCGGGCTGCAGCGCCGAGAGCGCCTGCGCGAGGTGGCGGTCGCAGGCCCGATAGACCGGCACCAGTTCGGCTGCCGGCAGTTGCACCGGCGTGCGGTTGCGCCCCGAGGCTTCGAGCCAGACCAGCGGGCAGTAATTGAGCACGAAGGCATCGCTGAAAAATCGCTCGACGCCGCCCCAGCGACGGTCGGCCCACGCCCACATGCGACGTCCGCTCACCTCGGAGCGGCGGCAGGCAAACCCCTCGATCGGGCGGCGCGGATGCATCTCTGCGGGCGTTGCCACCGGTGCCGAGATGCCCATCCAGTCGCGCACCGCACTCACCTCGCCGAAAGGCACACCGGTCTGCATCATGCCGAAGGGGCCGGGGTTCATGCCAAGCAGCACGATGCGCCGCGTGCCGCCTGCAAAGCGCCGCACATAAGCCTCGTAGGGTGCCCAGGCATAGTCGAGCGGGTTGTAGACATGCGTGACCGGCGCCGAAAAGCGCAGTGGCGCCAGCTCGTCGGCCAGGCGTGCGGAGGCGGCGAGCAACTGATCCGGCGTGCTGATGACCGAAGAGCCGTCTGAATCAGCTGATTCCTGCGATTCGGGCGTCTTGAGCGTCTTGGACATCACCAGATGCTACCGGACCCTGCCGCCCCGCAATGAAGGAGGATGACTGCCCCGCGAGCCCTTGCCGTATCGCTATACAGGCGGGCGCTTCGGGTTTGGTTGGCCGCGCGGCTTGGGGTACGCTCGAATGCTCCGACTGATCACCGAGACACCTGCATGAACAAGCCACTCGAGCTTCCTGCCGGTCACGACGACCGTATCCCCTATCAGAAGCCCCAGCCCTGGGGCATGGTGCCCGACATGGTCGTGCCCGATGCCGTAACCGACGACGAACGTCTGTGGGCGCCGCTGGGTCCGGGCATGTGGTCGCGTCCGCTTCAGCTCAACGTGAGTGGCGGGTTTTATGTCCATCTGCTCAAGGTCAAGCGCTCGGGACTGCTGCAGCGCCACCGCCACTCGGGCGCGGTCCATGCCTACGTGATCCGTGGCCGCTGGCACTATCTTGAGCACGACTGGGTGGCCGAGCAGGGCAGCTATATCTTCGAGCCGCCGGGCGAGACCCACACGCTGGTCGTGCCCGATGACTGTACCGACATGATCACGCTCTTCACCGTGAACGGCGCCCTGATCTATGTCGATCCGCAGGGCAATGCCACCGGTTACGACGATGTGTTCGCGCGAATCGAGCGCTATCGCGCGCACTTCGAATCGGTCGGCCTGGGCGCCGACTATGTCAAACGGTTCATGCGCTGAGCGAGTTGTCGATGAAGCCCTTCGGCATGGCAGTGATCGGTCTGGGCGTGATCGGGCGGCGCATGCTCGAGCATGCACCGACGATCCCGGGTCTGCAGGTGGTGGCCGCCTATGACAATTCGCCACAGGCCAGGTCGGCCGCCGTGGCGGCGTATCCCGGACTGCCGCTGTGCGCGAGTGCGGCCGAGGCGATCGAGCGGCTCGATGTGGATGTGGTTTATATCGGCGTGCCGCCGCTTGCGCACGAAGCCTATGTTCGCGCGGCGATCGCGGCCGGCAAGGCAGTCTTTTGCGAAAAGCCGCTGGGTGTCGATGTTGCGGCCAGCCAGGCACTCACCGAGGCCATGGATCGCAGCGGTCTGGCACAGGCGGTCAACTTCGTCTTTGCCTCGTCGGATGCGGTCGGGCTGATCGCACAAACCATCGCCGAGCCGTCCTTCGACTTGCGCAGCATCGAGATCCGGTTGCGCTTTCACCAGTGGCCGCGCGCCTGGCAGGCCGATGCGACCTGGCTGCAGCGCGCCGACCAGGGCGGCTTCACGCGGGAGGTCGCCTCCCACTTCGTCTATCTGCTGCACCGCCTGCTGGGCGATGTATCGCTCAAAGGCGCACAGGTGCGCTGGCCGGATACGCCTTCCGGTGCCTGCGAGCAGTCGATCACCGCGGCGCTGCGCTGCGCTGGCGTGCCGGTGTCGCTGTCGGCCAGCACCGGCGGCGCCGACCCCGACCTGGTCGAGGCCCGGTTCATTGGTGCGCACAGCGAATTGCGATTGTCCGACTGGTATCGCCTCGAACTCATCGATGCCGCGTCGCCGCAAGGACGTCCGGTGCCGGGTTTGCCTGCTGATCCCCGCACCGCGACCTACCATCGCCAGCTCGAGCAGTTGTGCGCGATGCTGGCCGCAGAGCCTCACTCTTTGCCCGATTTCGGTGACGCGCTGGCGGTCCAGCGCATCATCGAGGCGATGCTTCAAGCCGACCACTGACACCTTGACCCCCTGACACCCTAGCCGCCGTCATTGCCCAGCAGGACGGCGTTGCATCGATCACCCCAACCGAGATGACCATGCCGATTCCTGCCACCATGCGCTATGTTGACCACGGAAACGGCGGCGGCCCGGAAGTGCTGAGCCTCGCCACCCGCGAGGTGCCGGAGCTCGGCGCTGGCGAGGTGCTGATCGAGGTGGTTGCCGCCGGCGTCAATCGCCCCGACTGCATCCAGCGCAGCGGCCGCTATCCGCCGCCCGCCGACGCATCGCCGCATCTGGGTCTCGAG
>CANKWX010000035.1 GCA_947487165.1 Burkholderiales bacterium | reverse complement strand
TCGCCGCCTGCAGGAAGCGAGCGCCGTGCAGGGCCATCGCGCCGATTACCAGGAAGCTCGCCAGCTGCCCGGCGCGCAGCCATAGCGCCGGGCGGCCTCGGCCAACGCTGAGGCGACCGGCACTGCCACTGCTTATGCCCATGCCCAGTGCCGCCATCAGGCCGATCGGCCAGACCACCAGATCCATGTGGGTGTCCCACCAGGAGAATCGCTGCATCAGGATCATCGCCAGGCCGATGACCAGCCACGCGACACACATCAGGGTGACCAGCGTGGCGAGCCCTGGCCGGCGCTCGCTCGCTGGCTTGCTGTCATGGTCGCCGTTACGGACGCTGACACGGCCGCTATCGCTGTCGCTCCGGCCCTCGCCGGCCCCGGCATGCCAGGCGTAGAGCGCCGCTGCCGGCAGCAGCAGTCCGCAGCTAACCGCCAGCCAGCGCAGGGCCGCGACCAGCATCGCCGGCTTTTGCATCGGCACCTCGGTCAGCGCGAGTTGCGGATAGCGCAGCATCGTCCAGATGAACTCCGGACCGATCTGATGCCGCTCGACCCAGACCGCGATCGGCAGCCATGCCAGCAGGGTGCCGACGATGCCCAGCGCGGCTGCCATCACCGCGGCCGGCAACGGCAGTTCGCGACGGAGCATCCGCCAGGCACATCCGGTCAGGCACAGCGACACCGCGACCGGTGCCAGCACCGGCTTGAACGCGGCCACCAGCCCGACAATCAGGCCGGCGCCAATCCAGCGCGCCGATCGGGCGGCGCTCGAGACCGGTTCGAGCAGCATCAGCAGCATCAGCACCGCCAGCAGTGTCGGCAGCAGCGACTCGACCTGGGCCGGTCGCTCCGCGTCCAGGCGCAGCAGCGCCAGGCCCACCGTCAGGGCAGGGGCGATCATCCAGGCGAGTCGTCCGGGTGCGACGATCCGGCACAGCGCGGCCATCGCGCCTGCACCCACTCCCAGCCACAGCGCAAAGGCCAGGCGCACCGCGCCCCAGCCCTCGCCAAACAGCGTCGCCGCACCGACATAGAAGGCAAAAATGCCGGGCGGCTTGTTGTCCCAGAGATCGACATAGAGCGTGGCGCCTTCGCGCATCGCCCGGGCGTAGTAAAGAAAGAGTGCCTGATCATTGCCCGGGCCGATTGGCCACAGCGCGAGCAAGGCCAGCAGGCTCGCCACGGCTGTGACCGCGGCCGTCGCGAGCCAGTCTGCCGGGCTGAGGCTGCGACTCAGCTTGCGACTCAGGTAGGGACTCATGCTGCGATTCATCCGCTGCGCCGGCCCCAGGTGTAGAACGACGAGGTTGCGAAATTCCAGACGGCGGCCACCACGATGCCGATGAGTGCGGCCGGCACCCATCCCTGTTCATGGCTGAACAGGAACTGAGCCACCCCCACGTTGGCGACGGCGCCGACGCTGCACACCAGCATGAAGCTGGCCAGACCGCGCAGCAGGCGTGCGCCGCGCAGTCGCTGGTCACGGTAGGTCAACAGGTTGTTGACGAAGAAGTTGAAGACCATCGCCACCGCAGCCGCAAGCGCCTGTCCAAGCTGGAAGCTGACCAGGCCGGGTTTGAAGAGCGCTGCCAGCACCGCCATGTGGACGATCACGCCGGCGCTGCCGATCAGCCCGAAGGACACGAAGCGTGCCGGTATCCAGCGGCCGATCAGCTTGTCGATCAGCAGCATCCCGTAGTCCCAGGCAACATGGCTGTCGAGCTTGCTCTGGCCGGCATGGCGCGCCCGAAACTCGTAAGGCAGCTCGACGAATCGCAGCGGCTGCGTGCCCGAGGCAAAGAGATCGACCAGGATCTTGAAGCCGAGCGCCGACAGGCTGTGCACACGATCCATGAAGGCCTCTCGCCGGATCATGAAAAAGCCGCTCATCGGGTCCTTCAGCGCCGCGGGCACCACCGCATGACTGACGCGAGTCGCCAGCCGGCTGATCAAGGCGCGCTGCTCATCCCACTCGCCGATCTGGCCGCCGTCGACATAGCGGCTGCCGATCGCGATGTCCAGACCACCCTTGCCCAGCGCTTGCAGCATCGCGGGCAGCAGGCGCTCGTCGTGCTGCAGGTCGGCGTCCATGACTGCGACAAACGGCGCGCTGGTCGCCAGCACGCCCTCGACACAGGCCGACGACAGGCCGCGTCGACCAATGCGCTGGATCACCCGCACCCGGGCATCCTGCTGGGAGAGCCGGCGAACTGCTTCGGCGGTACGGTCGGGCGAGTCGTCATCCACGAAGACCAGTTCCCAGGCGATGCCGCGCAGTGTCTCGCCCAGTCGCCGGGTCAGTTCGGCGACATTGGCCGACTCGTTGAAGGTCGGCACCACGATCGACAGTTCGCGGGCGAGGACAGCACGGTCGGCATCGGCAGCGAGACCGATCGTGCCAGCAACAGCGCTGATGCTCGCGGTATCGGCCATCGTGGCGGTTGCCGGCCAGTCGGTCGGGGTGGAAGCGAGATCGGCGGTCGGTAGGGGTGTCATGGGCGCCTTGCCCCGCCAGGCGAGCGGGTGTGACCGATCATGGCAGGGGCATCGCCGGTGCCGGCGAGGCATGGCGGGCGCGGGTCTTTCTCCGACCACAGCCCGCGGCAACCCCTGATCCGGGTGAGGCGTTGCGGGTGCGCAGGCGGCCATCCCTGCCCGCGGCCAGGGCGGGGACTCCTACGCGAGTGTCATGGCGCCCCGGAAAACCGTTGCCTGAGGCCTCGGTATACTGCGACGAAGTTCCTGGCCCCTGTGCGTGGCGCGTGTTCTGCTCGGCCACCCGTCTTCCGCAAGGCTTCCCAACGTGATTCTCGTCACCGGCGCTGCAGGTTTCATCGGCTCCAACTTCGTGCTCGAGTGGCTGCGCGCCACCGGCGAGCCGGTCATCAGCCTCGATGCGCTGACCTATGCCGGCAACCTCGAAAACCTGTCATCGCTTGAGGCCGATGCCCGACACCACTTCGTGCGCGGCGACATCACCGACCGGCCGCTGGTCGACAGCCTGCTGGCCAAACATCGCCCGCGTGCGATCGTGCACTTTGCCGCCGAGAGCCATGTCGACCGGTCGATCCACGGCCCTGAGGCCTTCCTGCGCACCAATATCCACGGCACCTTCGTGCTGCTCGAAGCCGCCCGCCACTACTGGGCGAGCCTGCGTACGGATGCGCCCGAGGCCCATGCCGCCTTCCGCTTCCTGCATGTCTCGACCGATGAGGTCTACGGCTCGCTCGGTGCCGACGATCCGGCATTCACCGAGACCCATCCCTATCAGCCGAACAGCCCCTACAGCGCCTCCAAGGCGGCCTCCGATCACCTCGTTCGAGCCTGGCACCACACCTATGGCTTGCCGGTGCTCACGACCAACTGCTCCAACAACTACGGCCCCTTCCAGTTTCCTGAAAAGCTGATTCCGCTGGTGATTACCCGCGCCCTGCGCGGCGAGCCGCTGCCGGTCTATGGCGATGGCATGAATGTGCGCGACTGGCTGTATGTCACCGACCATTGCGAGGCGATCCGCATGGTGCTCGAGCGCGGTCGGCTGGGCGAGACCTACAACATCGGCGGCTGGAACGAGAAGTCGAACATCGAGATCGTGCGCACTGTGTGCGGCCTGCTCGACGAGATGCAGCCCGATCTGGCCGGACCGCGCGAGCGCCTGATCACCTTCGTGACCGACCGGCCCGGCCACGACCGGCGTTATGCCATCGATGCCCGCAAGATCGCCGACGAGATCGGCTGGCGACCGGCCGAGACCTTCGAGACCGGTATCCGGCGCACGGTGAGCTGGTACCTCGATCATGCCGGCTGGGTCGAAGGCGTCCTGTCAGGGCGCTACCAGGATTGGGTTCAGAGCCACTACGCCGACCGGGACACCCCTGCATCATGACTTCACGCAAAGGCATCATCCTCGCCGGCGGCGCCGGCACCCGGCTTCATCCCTGCACGCTGGCGGTCTCCAAGCAGCTGATGCCGGTCTATGACAAGCCGATGATCTATTACCCGCTGTCCACCCTCATGCTGGCCGGCATCCGCGACATCCTGATCATCTCCACCCCTCAAGACACACCGCGCTTCGAGCAGCTGCTGGGCGACGGCAAAAAGTGGGGCATGAATTTCTCGTTTGCGGTCCAGCCCGAACCGGGTGGTCTGGCGCAGGCTTTCCTGATCGGCGATACCTTCGTCGGTGATTCGCATTCGGCACTGGTGCTCGGCGACAACCTTTTTTATGGCCAGGACCTCGGGCGCGAACTCGAATCCGCGGCCGCCCGCACCCAGGGCGCAACCGTCTTTGCCTATCCGGTCAATGACCCCGAGCGCTATGGCGTGGTCGAGTTCGATGCTACCGGGCGTGCGATCAGCCTCGAAGAAAAACCTGCGGTGCCCAAGAGTCGCTATGCAGTCACCGGGCTCTATTTCTACGATCCGCAGGTGGTCGGCATTGCGCGAGAGCTCAAACCGTCGCCGCGCGGCGAACTCGAGATCACCGACCTCAATCGCATCTACCTCGAGCGCGGGGCGCTCGATGTGCAACTGCTCGGGCGAGGCCATGCCTGGCTCGACACCGGCACCCACGAGTCGCTGATCGAGGCGGGTCTGTTCATCCAGACGATTGAACGGCGCCAGGGTCTGCGGGTCGGCAGCCCTGAAGAAGTCGCCTGGCGCAAGGGCTGGATCGACGATCAGCAGCTCGCCCGTCTGGCCACCGAACTCGGCAAGAGCAGCTACGGACAGTATCTGGCGCGCCTGCCGACCGAACGCATCTTCTGAGCCGAGCGCGCAATGACCCCGATCAGGACGCCCATCGATGGCCTGCTGGTGCTCGAGCCCCGTGTGTTCGGCGACGAACGCGGCTTTTTCATGGAGAGCTACAACGAGCGGACCTTTCGCGAACTGAGCGGCGTGTCGCCCTCGTTCGTGCAGGACAACCATTCGCGCAGCGGGCGTGGCGTGCTGCGTGGTTTGCACTATCAGCTGCGCCAGCCGCAGGGCAAGCTGGTACGGGTGGTGCAGGGCAGCGTCTTTGATGTCGCGCTCGATGTCCGGCGTGCCTCACCCACCTTCGGGCAGTGGTACGGCGTCGAACTGAGTGGTGAGAACAAGCGCCAGTTCTGGGTGCCCGCCGGCTTTGCCCACGGCTTCGTGGTGTTGTCGCAGACCGCCGATTTTCTCTACAAGACCACCGATTTCTACGCACCCGAACACGAGCGCTGTATCGCCTGGAATGACCCGGCCATTGGCATCGACTGGCAGCTCGGTGACATCGAGCCGCAGTTGTCGGCCAAGGATCGCGCCGGTGTCGCGCTCGCCGACGCCGAGGTCTTCGCGTGAAGATCCTGATCACCGGCGCCAACGGGCAGGTCGGCTGGGAGCTGGCGCGCGCCGCGCAGCCGCTGGGCGAGGTGATTGCGCTCGATCGCAGCGGCGCCGACCTTGCCGATCCTGAGGGCCTGCGTCGACTGGTGCGGCGCCTGCGCCCCGATGTGATCCTCAATGCGGCGGCTTACACCGCGGTCGACAAGGCCGAGGACGACGAGGCGGCTGCCCTGCGCATCAATGGCGAGGCACCCGGCGTGCTGGCCCAGGAAGCGCTCGCGCTTGATGCGCTGCTGGTGCACTACTCCACCGACTACGTGTTCGACGGCACAGCCCAGCGGCCCTATGTCGAGAGCGATCCGACCGCACCGGTCAGCGTCTACGGGCGCAGCAAGCTGATCGGTGAACAGGCGATTGCCGCGACCGGCGGGCGCTGGCTGGTGTTTCGCACCAGCTGGGTCTATGCCCCACGCGGTGGCAACTTTCCGCGCACGATGCTGCGGCTGGCCTGCGAGCGCGAGGCGCTTAAGGTGGTGGCCGACCAGTTCGGCGCACCCACCGGTGCCCGCCTGATTGCCGATGTCACCACCCAGGCAGTCGCGCGCGCGGCCGATGAGTCAGCGCAGGGTCGTTTCGAGTCGGGCATCTATCACCTGACCGCGAGCGGCAGCACCTCCTGGCACGGTCTGGCCTGCGCGGTCATCGAAGGCGCTCGCAAGCGTGGCTGGCCGATCAAGGCCGATACGATCGACGGCATTCCCGCCGAGCAGTATCCGACCCGCGCGCGCCGTCCGTTCAATTCGCGGATGTCGACCGCGGCGCTGGTGGCGCGTTTCGGTGTCTCGCTGCCGCCCTGGGAGCAAGGCATCGAGTTGCTGCTCGATGACCTGACCGAGAGGCGAGTCGTGGTCTGACCCGGCGTCGAGCCGAATGCCCATGCCTTACCCAAGCCTGCGCCAGTCGCAGCAGGGCATGATTGATCGGACCTGCTTCGCTCGACATTCCGGCATCGATCTGATGCGCATCGAGGGGGCTGGCACCGGAGGTCAGCGCCATGGTCGTGCAGCATTTCATGCGGATTCTCAAGGCCCGTTTCGGGATCATCGCGGTCATCTTTCTCACGACGCTGGCGGTCACGATCGCGGTCAGTCTGGTGCTGACCAAGAAGTATCAGGCGGCGACCACGCTGGTTTTCGAGATCAAGGGAACCGACCCGGTGCTGGGCGGCGCGGTGATGATGCCGCAGACGATTCAGGGCTATCTGGTCACCCAGGCCGAGATCATCCGCAGCGAGCGGGTCGTCAACCGGGTGATCGATTCACTTGGTCTGGATGCCAATCCGGTGATGCTCGCGGTGGCCAACGATGAGGGCGGCGACGAGGGGGGCCTTTTGCGCAGCCGCATCAAGCGGCATTTCGACAAGAAGCTCGCGGTCGATCCGTCGCGCGAGGGCACGACGCTCACGATTGCCTATGAGGGCACCGACCCGGCGCTGACCGCAGCGATCGTCAACGGCTTTGCCCGGGCTTATGTCGAGACAGGGCTGGAGCTCAAGACCGAGCCGGCGCGCAATTTCAGGCTGTGGTTCGAGTCGCAGAGCAAGGACTATCGCGAGCGTCTCGAGGACGCACAAAAGAAGGTGTCGACCGCGCAGCGCGCCAGCGGCATCCTGGCCAATGACGAGCGCCTCGATGTCGAGAATGCCCGGCTGAACGAACTGTCGACACAACTCGTGATGGTGCAGGCCGCGCTGGCCGAGAGCCGGTCGCGCGCTCAGACCGCGCAGCGTGGCGCGAGCTCGATGCCCGAGGTGGTGGCCAATCCGCTGCTGCAGACGCTCAGCGGCGATCTCGGTCGTGCCGAGGCGCGCGTCAAGCAGCTTGCCGCCCGGCTCGGTCCGGCGCATCCCGAGTATCAGGCGGCTCAGGCCGAACTTGACCAGTTGCGTGCGCGGCTGCAAACCGAGATGGCCCGGGTGGGCAGCAGCATCAATGCCGGCAATGACGTCAATCTGCGCCGCGAGTCCGAGCTGCGCGGACTGCTCGAGGCGCAGCGCGCCAAGGTCGCCGGCATCAAGTCGGCGCGTGATCGCTTGCAGGTGCTCGAGCGTGAGGTGCAGGGCTCGCAGCGGGCGCTCGATCTGGTGGCCCAGCGCTTTACCGAGACCAGCCTCGAGAGTCAGGCGCGTCAGTCCAATGTCAGCATTCTCACGCCGGCCTCGGTGCCGACCATGCCGTCGCGCCCCCAGCCGATGCTCAATGCCCTGATCGGCGGGCTGCTCGGCCTGTTCGTGGCGGTGCTGGCTGCGCTCACGCTCGAGTCGATGAACCGGCCGCTTCGCACCGCCGACGATCTGGGCGCGGCCTGCGGCGTGCCGGTGCTGGCGGTCGTGCCGCAAGCCACGACACGCCGACCGCAGCGACTGATCGGCACCTCCGGGCCGGGCGCCGGTTTGCCGCCGACGCTGCGCCTTGGCAACTGATCAATCCGATACTCATGAGGGGCGCGCAGTGAACAACACCGGTGTCGTGCACAGAATGAATCCGATGCCGGCCAGCACGGTCGGTGTGGAAGCCGGGAAGGCTGCGGCTGACATGCGCATCGGGCAGATCCTGTTCTCAAGGGGTCGGCTCACTGCGGCGCAGGTGGCCGGTGTCCTGACCGAGCAGGGCGGCTCTGCCCATCGCTTCGGCGAGATTGCGCTGCGTCTGGGGCTGGTCGCCCGCAAGGACATCGACGATGCGCTTGCGCTGCAATTCGGCTACACCGCGATCGAGTCGGTCGACAGCAAGCTGCCCTCGAAACTCGTGACCGCCGCCAATCCGACCTCGCCGTTTGCCGAGGCGCTGCGGGCACTACGCAGTCAGCTGATGATGCGCTGGTTCGACGGCACGCCAGGGCAGACCGCGCTGGCGCTGATCAGCGTCGATCGCGGCGACGGCAAGAGTTTCATCGCGGCCAATCTGGGGGTGGTCTTCGCGCAGCTGGGCGAAAGGACCCTGATCATCGATGCCGATCTGCGCCAGCCGACCCAGCATCTCAATTTCGGGCTGCCCAATCGCATGGGCCTGTCGGGCATCCTGAGCCATCGGTCAGGGCTGGAGGAGATCGTGCCGATCGAGGGCATCGGCAGTCTGTCGGTGCTGCCTTCCGGGCCGCAGCCGCCCAATCCTCAGGAACTGCTCGGTCGCCCTGAATTCGCGCGGCTGCTCGATGAGCTGTCGAGCGCCTACGACGTGATCCTCATCGATACCCCCTCAGCGCAGCAGTCTTCGGATGCGCATGTGATCGCCCAGCGTGCGGGCGCCGCGATCGTGGTGGGTCGCAAGGGACGCACGCGCAGTTCGGAGATCGGGCAGCTCGCGTCGATCATGACGCACTCGGGCATTCGCATCCTCGGTACCACGCTGAACGAGCTGTGACCCCGGGTCACACCTTCTGATCACGAGCGGGCGACAAGGTGCTCAACTGGCTGCGATCACATCCTGCCCTGTCGGCCCACCGGCTGATGCCGCTGGCGGTCGGTGCCGGCTTTGCCGCCGCGGCAGCCATCGGGGGTGTGGTCGTGGCTTCGGGCAATCTGATGATGATTGGCCTTGCGGTCGGCGCGATTTTCGGCGTGCTGCTGCTGACCGCCGTCCAGCAGACCATCTGGATGGTGCTGGTCGGCACCCTTGTGCTGTGCGGGCCGCTGGTCATGCACTTTCCGGTGCTGGCGAGATTGCCCTGGCTGTTTTCGATCCTCGGCTTTCTGCTGCTCGCGGCCTCGGTCCTGTACGAAGGCACGCGGCGCGACGCGCCCGGGCAGTCGAGTCCCGGCTTTGTGGCAATCGCCGTGGTCTTCATGGTCTATGCGACCGGCATGAGCCTGCTGAGCGATGCGCCGGGGGATCAGGTCATGGCCGCCTTCAAGCGCTATTTCCAGTACTGGGGCCTGATGTTTGCGCTGGCAGCCGTGCCCTTTGCTCCCAAGCAGATCCGCACCTGGCTGCTGTTCATGGTCGGGCTGGCCGCGATCCAGCTGCCGTTTGCGCTCTATCAGCGCATCGTGCTGATGCCGCTGCGCCTGAACATGCCCAACCAGGTCGTGCCGGTCGATATCGTGACCGGCACCTTCGAGGGGTCGATCTTCGGCGGCGCCAACAACAATGTCATGGTGTTCCTGCTGGTTGCGGCGATTGCCGGCCTGCTGGCCGCGCGGCGCGAGTCGATCATTGCGGCGCGCTATTTCTGGCCGCTGCTGGCGGTGATCGCCGCGCCGCTGGCCCTGGGCGAAACCAAGATGGTCGCGGTGTTTCTGCCGGTCGCGCTGGCAGTGGTCTATGGCGATCTGGCCCGGCGTCGGCCGTTTGTCTTTGCATCCGGCGCGGTGGTCGCCACGGTACTCATCGCCGGTCTGATGGCCTTCTACATCCAGTACCAGGCGACCGAGGGCCGTACTGAGATGACCTTCGAGCAGCGGGTCAAGGAGAACCTTGACTACAACATCGGCGACCGCGGTTACTTCGGTGGCGCCAGTCTTAACCGCAGCAATGTCGTGCCCTTCTGGTGGAGCCGCCATGGCCTGGACGACCCGATCGGTACGGTTTTCGGGCATGGTCTGGGCGCCTCGCATGGCTCGCGCGGCACCGAGCAGCTCGGTCATATCGATCGCAAGTATCCCGGCTACTCGATCGGCCTGACCGCCTTCGCCGGCCTGCTCTGGGATGTCGGTCTTTTCGGCGTGGCGCTCTATCTGCTGATGCTGGGGGCCGCGTTCAGGGCTGCGGGGCAGCTGGCGGCGAGGGCTGCGCCGGGCCTCGATCGGGCGCTGTGCCGCACCCTTCGCGCGGTGGTCGTGATGACCGTGCCGGCGGTGCTGGCACTCGACGTGATGCTGATCGCGCCCAGCCTGCAGGTGCTGGTGGCCTTTACCCTCGGCCTGATTGCCTGGCGATGGCGCGCAGGGCAGGGCGCTGTCACCGCATCAGTTCGACCATGACTTCGACCATGGGTTCGACCATGAGCCCGAGTCTGCGCATTTTGCTGGCGAGCGCCGAGGCGCATCCCTGCGCGCGGCCCGATGTTCGTGTGCTGTTCGGCCGAGCGCTGCCGGCGCTCGGCGTACAGGTCGATCTGCTTGCCCTCGCCGAGACCCCGACCGATGGCGTCCCGCCGCTTCCCTGGCCGGGTGGCCAGGCCTTCCTGCGGCCGGCGCGCACACGCCTGCGGCGACTCCTTGGCGATCTGCATCAGCAGCTGTCGCTGTTTCGGCTGTGCAACCGGGGCTATGACGCACTGATCGTGCGCGACAAGCCGGTGCTGGGCATCATTGGCTTTGCGGCCGCGCGCCTCGCGCGCATCCCTTTTTGCTACTGGATGTCCTATCCCTTGCCGGAGCAATACCTCTGGCTGGCGGGCCGGCGCGACGGATCGATGGGTCTGGCGCGTCGAGCCTGGCTGTGGCTGCGCGGCAGCTTCGGGCGTCTGTGCCTCGAGCGGCTGCTCGTGCCGCATGCCGACTGGCTCTTTGTGCAGTCCGATGCCATGGCTGCAGCCCTGCGTCGCGGACCGCTCAGGCACGACCGCGTCAGCGCTGTGCCGATGGGCGTCGAGGCCGCCGCGATTGCGCCCGCCGCGGCCTCGCTGCCCCGGCCTCTTGAGGGCCATCCGGTGGCGGTGTATCTGGGCACCCTCGATCGCTACCGGCGCCCGGAGGTGATGGTGGATGCCGCAGCACTGGTCGGTCGGGTCATGCCCGAGTTTCGACTGATGGTGATCGGTGAGGCCGACGAGCCGAGCGACCGGGGCTGGCTGCAGCGTCATGCGGTCGAAACCGGTGCGGCGCGCTGGGTGCACTTCACCGGCCGTCTGCCCTTCGATCAGGCGCTGGCGCTGGCGCAACGCGCGCAGGTCGGGCTGTCGCCGGTGCCGCGCAGTCCGCTCACCGAAGTCGGTTCGCCGACCAAGGCGGTCGAGTACCTGGCCTGCGGTCTGCCGGTGATCTGCAACGATCAGCCGGATCAGGCCTGGGTCATCGCGCAAAGCGGCGGCGGGCGGGTGGTCCCGCTCGATGCCCAGGCCTTTGCCGACGCGATCATCGCGACCTTGTCTGATCCGCTGGCCGCGCAGGCACAGGCCGACGCCGGCCGCCTCTGGGTGAAGGCCCACCGTGACTATGACGTGCTGGCGCGTGGCGTCGAGGCCCGACTGCGGGCGCTTGTGCCGTCGTCGGCCCAGTCATGCCAGACCGGCATCGGTGAACCGACATGAGCGCCGCCTCGGAGCCGACGGTCGACGCCGCCTACGGAGCGTCCCGGATCAGGGCGAGCCTGATGGCCTTTGCGGTGGGCAAGGCGATCAGCGCGCCCTTGTCGCTGCTGCTGATCCTGATGCTGGCGGCGGTCATGCCGCGCGCCGACTATGCAAGCTATGTGGCAGCGACCGCGATGCTCGAGATCGGCGTCGTACTTGGCCCGCTCGGTATCGAGTGGGTGCTGCAGACCACGATTGCCGGCATCAGGGTCCATGGCAACGCGGCACAGTTGCGCCGCGCGATTCTGCTGCTGGCGCCGTTGCCGTTTCTGACCTACGGCGCGCTGGCGGCAGGGATCTACCTGCTGGCCGAACCGATCTCTGCCATGCTGGGCGGCGTGGCACCGCCCGAGGTGCTGCGTCTGTATGCGTTCGTGCTGGCGATCGAGGGCCCCACGCGCGTCTTGCGCGACGGTCTGATGGCGGCGCTGCTGCTGCAGCGGGCCGCACAGATTTCGATGGTGCTGCGGGTCGCGCTGGTGTTCGCCATGACCGGCGGCATGGCGCTGGTTGGTGAGCCGATTGAGGCCGCCGATGTCGCCTATGCCGAATGCCTCGCCTCGCTCGCGGCCCTCTTGACAGCACTGATCGCCCTGGCGATCCATCTGCATCGCTTGCGACCGCGTGCCGGGATGAACGCCGAGATCGGTGCCTGGCTCGGCTGGCGATCGGCGGGCTTCGCTTCGCATGCCTACGGCAGCATCGTGCTGATGCTGCTGATCGGCACCGATGTCATGACCGCACTGGTGGCCCGGTACCTCGGTGCCGAGGCGACCGCGGCCTTCGGATTCGTCGTGCGGCTGGTCGAGGTGGTGCGCCGCTATCTGCCACTCGACCTGTTCTGGGGTGTGCTCAGGCCGGCCGCCATCGGTCGTCACGAAGCCGGCGGGCGAGCCTTCGCGCCGCTGATGCGCGACTGCAATCACATGATCGATGCGAATCTGATGGTGATCGGTGCGGCGCTCGCGGTGGCGGTTGCGGTGGGCGATGTCGGGGTCGGCCTGCTGTCGGGCGGGCGAGTGCAGGCGCCGCTGCTGCTTGCGGCACTGCTGCTGCCGCTGCTCGCTACCCATACCGTGCGGCGGGTGGTCGAGCTCGCCGCCTATACCCGCGGCCATTCGGCGGCCTTCGTGCGCGCCGCGCTGGTTTGCCTGCTCGCGCCTGTCCTGAGTGCACTGGCGCTCGTGATCAGCGGGTCGCCCCATGCGGCGGTCGCGGCGGTGCTCGGGGTCGACCTGGTCTTTACCGTGCTGGCTGTGGCCGGCATGCGCGCGCAGGGCGATCCGATGCAGTTCAATCTGCCGCGCTGGCGTGCGCTGGCGCTGTCCTGCCTGATCGGTGGCGCAGTCGGCGCCTCGGTGGCGCTGGCGATGCGACCGGTCGCGGTGCAACTTGTTGTGACCGCCACCGCACTGCTGGCGACGCTGCTGAGCTTTGCGCTCGCCGCCATTGGCTTAAGGGTGGTCGATGCCGATGACCGCCTCTGGCTTCACAGCGTGCTGCGCGCCAAAGCCGGCGCCTGAACCAGGAACCCGTCATGACTGCCACCACGCAAACGCCGATCCGCTCCGGTATGAGCCCCCGACTGCTCAGTATCAACAGTTATCACTACCACCGTGGCGGTGCCGACAATGTCTATTTTCAGCATGCCGAACTGATGCAGCGCCACGGCTGGGAAAACGCTTTTTTTTCGATGCACCATCCCCGCAATCTGCCCAGCGACTGGAGCGCCTATTTCGTCGACGAGATCGAGTTCGGTCATGCCTATCCGCTTGCCCAGAAGGTGAGCAAGGCGATCAAGGTGGTCTACTCAGTCGAGGCCCAGCGCAAGCTGCGCGCGCTGCTGGCCGCCTGGCGCCCGGATGTCGCGCATCTGCACAACATCTATCACCACCTGTCGCCCTCGATCCTGCCGGTTCTGCGCAAGGCCGGCGTGCCGGCGGTGATGACCGCGCATGATCTGAAAATCGCCTGCCCCAACAACAAGATGTACAACGAGACCGGCGTGTGCGAGCGCTGCAAGGGCGGGCAGTATGCGCAGCTGATTGCGCATCGCTGCATCAAGGATTCGCTGGCCGCCAGCACGGTGGTGGCGCTTGAAGCGGTGGTCCACCGGCTGCTGGGCAGCTATGGCGACAACCTCGAGCGCATCATCGTGCCGAGCCGCTTTTTCTTGAGCAAGTTCGTCGAATGGGGATGGCCTGCCGAGCGCTTTGCCTATATCCCCAACTGGATCGATGCCGATGCGATCCAGACCGATGACCGCGCCGGCGACTACTTCCTCTACCTTGGCCGGCTGGCGCCCGAGAAGGGCATCGAGACGCTGGTGCGCGCCTGCGTGCTGGCGGGTGTGAAGCTTGCGGTGGCCGGCGACGGGCCGCTCATGTCCGGGTTACAGGCGATGCTGCGCGATGGCGCGGGCAATGTCAGGCTGTTCGGCCATTGCGAAGGCGATCAGCTCGCGACACTGGTGCGCGGCGCGCGCGCGGTGGTGGTTCCCTCGCAGTGGTACGAAAACGCACCACTGAGCGTGCTCGAGTCGTTTGCCGCCGCCAAGCCGGTGATCGGCAGCCGCATCGGTGGCATTCCCGAACTGATCGATGAGGGCCGCACCGGCTGGCTGGTCGAGCCAGGCGACGTCGCGGCGCTGGTCAGTGTGCTGCTGATGGTCAATGCGCTGCCCGATGCATCGGTGCGCGCGATGGGGCGTGCCGCGCGTGCGCGGGTCGAGCGCGACTTTCATCGGCGCGGTTATCTCGCTTCGATGCTGGCCTTGTACGACGCGATCGGCGTTCGCTGCGCGAGCGCCGGCGCAAGCTCCTGCGAGGCTTCGGGGTTTCCTGATCTTGGGCGTGTGCAACCCCAGTGACACACTGGTTTGAACGGTTTGCCTGAGCGGTTTGCCTGAAGCGGCCGCGCCGATTTGAACAGCGAAACAACACGGAGGTCTGCCTTGAAGAAGATCTATCTGGCCGGTAGCGGCGGCATGCTAGGACAAGCTTTTCACCAGGTCTTCGGCAGCGACTACGAGCTGCGTTGCACCGACAAGGATGTCAACGAGCCCTGGCTCGATCTGCTGGACTTTCGCGGCCTCGACGCGTATCGCAAGGATGTCGAAGCGTTTCGCCCCGACTACCTGTTTCATCTTGGCGCGCATACCGATCTCGAGTATTGCGAGCAGCATGTCGAAGACACCTATCTCACCAACACCACCTCGGTCGAGAACGCGGTCTGGATCGCCAACCGACTCGACATTCCGCTGCTCTATATCAGCACTGCCGGCATCGTCGACGGCTCGAAAGACAGCTTCGATGACTGGGATCTGCCCAATCCGCTCGGGCACTATGCGCGCTCGAAATATGCCGGAGAGCTGTACGTGACCCAGAATGCACGCCGCCATCTGGTCTGTCGCGCCGGCTGGATGATGGGTGGTGGTCCGCGCAAGGACAAGAAATTCGTGCAAAAGATCATGAAGCAGCTCAAGTCGGGCAAGACCGAGCTCAACGTGGTGCGCGACAAGCTTGGTACGCCCACCTACACCATGGACTTCGCGGCCAACGTCAAGGCGCTGGTCGAGGCCGAATACTGGGGCCTGTACAACATGGTCTGCGAAGGTGTGACCAGCCGGCTCGAGGTGGCCCACGAGCTGGTTGATGCGGTCGGCATGAAAGATCGCGTGCACATCAACGAGGTCGACTCCGACTTCTTCAAGGCCGAATTCTTCGCCCCGCGCCCCGACTCCGAGCGCCTGCTCAATCGCAAGCTCACCCTGCGCAACATGAATCGCATGCGCGACTGGCGCGTGGCGCTGCGCGACTATGTCGGATCCGCCTATTCGCATTACCTCTGATCGGGGGGATTTTCATGCGAATCGCAGCCTTCGGCTTTCGTTCGATGCCCTCACGCCCGGGTTGCGCCGGGGCCGACAAATTTGCGGCCGAGCTGTTTCCAAGACTCGTGCAGCGCGGCCATTCGGTGGTGGCCTACAACCGCCTGTATCCCGGGGAGGCCGCGCTTGCCAGCGACTGGCGCGGTGTGACACTGCGCAACATCGGCACGCTCACCCGCCGCAAGGGCTTTGACACGCTTGTACACGGCCTGCGCTGCACGATCGACATCCTCGCGAACGACACCGCCGATGTGGTGCATATCCAGAACGGCGGCAACAGTCCCTATGCGCTGGTGCTTCGACTGTTTGGAAAAAAAGTTTTTCTGTCTCAGGACGGCGTCGACTGGCAGCGCGCCAAGTGGCCCTGGTACGCCCGCTGGTATCTGCGCGCCGCGCAACACCTCACCGCGGTCGCACCCAACGCGGTGATCTTCGACAATGTGTTTTGCAAGGCCGAGTTCGAGCATCGCTTTGGGCGCCACTACGATTACATTCCGTTCGGCAGCGAGGTCGACGAGTCGGATCTCGACGATTCGATTCTGGATGAGCTCGGTCTGCAGCCCGGAGGCTACTTCCTGTTCGTCGGGCGCTTCATTCCCGATAAGGGACTGCAGTATCTGATCCCCGCGTTTGAACGACTCACCACCGATCGCAAGCTGGTCCTGGTGGGCGGCTCGCCCAATCCGTCCGATTTCGAGCGTCAGTGCCGGGCGACCACCGATCCGCGCATCGTGTTTCCGGGTTTTGTCTATGGCGGGCGGGCGCATGCCCTGATGAAGCATGCCCACGCCTATATCCAGCCGTCCGACATTGAAGGCCTGTCACCGGTGATCCTTGAGAACATGGGGCTGGGCACGCCGATCATCTGCAGCGACATCCGCGAAAATCGCTTCGTGGTGGGCGACACCGCGGTGACCTTCAACAAGGGCGACATCGACAATCTGCTCGAGTGTCTGGAGTGGTCGCTCGAGCATCCCGAGACGCTGGCCGAGCTCGGGGTGCGCGGCAAGCGGCGGGCGCAGGCGCTCTTTGGCTGGGACGCGGTTGTCGAGGCCCATGTGCGCGTCTTTGCCGAGCATGGCGCCGGGCGCGTCCGGTCTACTCCAGCGGCGGGGGCGCGGATCTGAACTCGGCGACGCTGATCGCAGCGCCGCCCGGGTCCTGCACGCCGACATCGATGGTGGCGAAGTTGAAGGCGCTCCAGGTGTCGGTGACCCGCTTGGCACGCGAGACGCCCACGCCCGGGTTGTAGCTCGCCGGCGCGAAAGCCGATACCGGTGTGCTGCGGTCGGGATAGTAGTCGGCGCCGATCTGGATCAGCAGTCTTGCCTGCTGGCGGTCATCGGGCCGGTCGGCGCGATCGGGGATCAGTCTGGCCTGCAGGGTCACAAAGACTGCGGCGACATCGGGTGCATCGATGGTGAGCTTGCCGCAGCACCAGCCGTGATAGGCGAGATTACCGCCGGGCGCCTTGACCGAGGTTGAGCCATCGGACTCGCTGCGCTCGTCGGGCTTGCGGGTGGCGTCGCCCTGCAGATGCTTCGGGTAGAGCTCACCGCTCACCTGCACGCTCGAGCCCACCAGCGCCCACTGCCCATCGGAGCGGCGCTTGACGAACACCTTCAGGTTGCGAATCTGCACCCGCGTGTTCGAGGCCTCGTGCCCCACACCATCGAACACCACGAACCAGGGCAGAACCGTCGTCCAGTAGTCCTTGCTCTTGTAGCGGCGGTTGGCAGGTGTCCACCACCCCGGGGTGCGGCTGCCGCGCGGATCGTTGCCCATCACCACATGGCCGGGCCCGGTGGCCCAGCCCGGACCGCTCGGTACACCGGCCAGTGCCATGTCATTGACCCGACTCATGTCGGTAATCACGGTCTCGATTGAATTGACCTGCGGCGAGCCGGTATTGCCGTTGTCTGAGGTGGTCTTCGATGACGGCTTGGTGTCGTCGGGGTTTGCCTGGCAGGCTGCCATCAGCAGCAGGCTTGCGCCGGCGATGCCCAGGGCAGGTCTGATGAGCGTGTACAGGGGTGTCATGTCGATCTCCTTGATCAGGAGTGCGGCAAGAAAAAGGCCCGCACGCGGCGGGCCTGAAAGGGTACTGACTGTTGCAGTCGAAAGGCTTATTCGATCGGCGGCGGATTGGCGCGCAGGGTGGCCGCCGGTACCGTGGTCATGTTGATCGCCTGCCAGTTGTTGGTGACGTACTTCATGCGGCCATGGCCGGCTTCCCCGTTGTGCGGCTGGCCGGGGGCCCATTGCGAGGTCTGGTCACGCCAGTAGTCGAGTGCCCCGTAGGCCAGAAAGCGCGCGCTTGCGCGGTCGTCCCGCACACTCGGGTTGTCCACGATCAGCCTGACCTGATAGCTCACATAGATGCCGCCCAGGTTGGGACGGTCGATTGGCATGCGGCCGCAGCACCAGAAGTGATAGGCATAGGGCCAGGTCGGTTTGGCCGAGACAGCGCCACCGGCTTCATTGCGGACATTGGCCGGGCGGACATCGTTGCCCTGTCGGAAGTCCTCGTTGTAGTCCGAGCCGTCGACCCCCGGCGAGGTGCCGGCCAGTGTCCACCGGTTGGTGCTCCGGCTGAGCACGTAAAAGCGCATGTTGCGGATCTCGACGCGGGTATTGACCGCCGGATTGCCTTCCCGGGGAATGAAGATCACGCCCCAGGGAAGACCGAAGCCCCAATCCGAAGGCGGGCTGTTGCCAAGGTCCAGACCGGGACCATTGAGGGTTCCCCAACCCGGAAAGGCCACCGGTGTGCCTTCATGAGGCAGGGTCATGTCGTTGATGATGGTGTCGATCGAATTGACCGTGCCGCTGACCACCACCGGTGCAGGTGCAGGTGTCGGCGTGGGTGCAGGCGTTGGCGTTGGCGTTGGTGCAGGCTTGGTCGTGACGTCGGGCGTTGCGGTTGGCGCCCCGGTCGTGCCGGTCGCCACCGTCGTCGTGGTGCCAGCCGGCTTGTTCGCGGCATTTGCGGCGTCGACGGCGGTGGTGATCGTCCCGACGGCTGAGGTCACCGCGGTCGAAATCGCGCTGCCGACTTGAGCTTCGAGCGCCGGATTGGCGCCACCGCAGGCTGCAAGCACCGACGCGATCGAGATCGCTGTCACGGTGCTGCCAAAGCGCTTGGGCAAAGAGCGGGCAGATTTTTTGCCTGTGTGAGAACTGCTGGAGAGGTTGGAATGTTGCATGTCGTGCTTCCATCGTTTCGTGCGCGGCGAGGGTGTTCGCGTCGCTGACTGCTTTCCGCCGGTATCGCTGCCGTGTGGGGCGTTGATGCGTGCGGGCCTGAGAAAGCCCTCTGTCTGTGACTTTCGTCACGAAACCTAGCGGAGGGGGTCAGGCGAAAAGGGGTCGGGGCGACCACCGGGGCCGTGCCGGGGACGGACGGTCGGTCAAACTGCGCACAAAGCGGTAAAAATCAGTCAAGCTTCAAAGCTTGGCCGTTGAAAACACACGGGTTTTTCTGCCGTCTTCCATCACCGCAAGTGCGGCTGTTCTATGGCGGGCAGCGCCCGAGCGGCTTGTCGGTGCTGTAGTGCCGACGCTGGTAGAGCGCACCCGTGTTGTCGGGTCGACGCGGCGCCTGCACCAGCGCCTCGACCAGTTGGGTGCCCAGCCCATAGGCTTTGAGAGCCGGCCCGTCTTCTGGCCCATCGCCCGGCGGATTGGCATCGATCGACAGGTCGATCGCGCCGGTGGCGGCCCTGCCGCTGATCGTCCAGCCGGTGGTCGCGTGTCGGGTCACGAAATCGCCGCGTTCGACGGCTAGCGGCTCGCGGGCTGTCTCGAGCAGACCGAGTTCGCGGTCAAGCGCATAGACCATCACCAGCGGTCGCAGCGACCACAGGCAACTTGCCGGGCCCGAATAATTGGCTTGCAGGGCGGGATCGGCGCCGCACAGGCCGGCGCTGACGCTGCCGGCGGCCAGTGCGCCGCGGCCGATAAACCACGACCAGGTCAGATCGAGCGCGCGCATTGCCTGGCCGCGCGAAATTGCGCCGGGAGCCGTGGCCAGTGAGGCCAGCAGCGGGGCGGGCGTCGCCATCCGGTAGCAGCTGCTGCGCCCCATTTGCGGATGGCCCTGCGGCCCGAAAAGCGTGACGTAAAAGCGTGCGAACTCGCCCTGAGCCTGGCTGATAAACGCCTGCTCGAAGCCGGGGTCGATGCGCTGCAGCCAGAAGAGGGCGTAGTGGACCGACCAGGCGTTGTAGTCGTCCAGGCCGTGCGGCGGATCAGTGAACCAGCCCTGGCCGCGATAAAGGCTGCGAAAGATTTCCCAGTTGGTCTGCATCCTGGCATCGAAGTGCGAGACGTCGGCGCCGAGCGCCTTGAGCGACCGATGGACCAGCATCGGAAAAAGTTGCCAGTTGCCGTCGTAAGCTTGACTGCCGAGCGCCTGCATCAGCCAGCTCACCACCTGCTGCTGCTCGGCCGGGCTCAACCTGGTCCAGACCGCCTCGCGGGCAATCCACAGGCCCAGGGCGATGTCGGCCGATTCGACAAGCGCCTGGCTGTAATCGGTGATCGGCCCCCAGTAGTCGGGACTGGCCGGATCGGTCCCGGTGACCAGGCCGCGTGCAAAGGTCTCGGCCAGATCGAGCGGGCCGTGAGCGGTCGGCGTCTGCGGCGAGCGACCGCTGGCCAGCCAGGCCGCCGCGAGCGGGAACATCCGCGCATAGCCCTCCAGACCGTCGCTGCGCCGTCCCGACGAACTCGGCAGACCGGGGTAGTGGGCGCGCTCGGCCTTCGGTGTCCGGTAGGCCGCCCAGCCTTCGAAGAAGTAGGCGGTCAGCAGCTCGTAGTCGCTTGCATCCACGCGTCCATCGGCCTTTGCAAACCGGGCTTTCAGCGCGATCAGCGGGGCCGCCGTGGTGTCGACCGGCGTGGTTCGCTCGCGCCAGCCTTCGACGCCGATTCGCCCGGTGCTCACCGCCCACAGCCATGCGGCTGCCGCGATCGTCAGGCAGACGGCCAGCAGGGCTGCCATGACGATGCCGATCCGTCGTTGCCATCGACGCGACCCGACCCGACCCACTTCGCCTGGGTGACGGTGGGTGCGCTCAGGGCGATCAATCTCATGGCGGTCAAGTGAAGGGCGGTCGATCGACGCTGGCCTGGCCGGCGCCGGGTGTGGGGGATGTGTCGCCGCCATCTCAGAGCACCGACGCCGCGCTGGCGCGCTCGCCCAGACGATCAGCCAGACGCAGCGCGAGCTGCACGATGGTGAGCGTCGGATTGGCGGCGCCGCTGCTCGGAAAGACCGACGAGCCGGCCACAAACAGATTCGACAGACCGTGCACCTTGCAGTCGGCGTCGACCACGCCGGTGGCCGGCGATGAACTCATGCGGGTACCGCCCATGTGGTGATTGCCCTTGATTTCGTCATCGGCCGGAAAACTGCCGCGCCCCAGCACCCAGGGGTCCAGGCGCACGCGCCCGTCGCCGCGGCGCAATATCTCTTGTGCCAGCAGCGTGGCGGCCGAGGCCACGGTGTGGCGATCGAAGTCGTCGAGCCGCCAGTGCAACTCGGCGCGCGGCGTGCCGTGCCGGTCGCGATCGGTCGACAGCACCACCCGGTTCCAGGCCCGTGGCGCCTGCTCCCAGGAGGCACGCAGCATCGCGCCGCAAAACAGCCGACGCTTGAGCTTGGCCATCGCCCACTGACCGAGCTCGGGGGCCACACATGACAGGTCGGCAATCATCTGGCGCGAGGCCTCGCGATTGCGCCGGGTCAGGCGCAGGCCGGCGTTGAGCGCGCGTTGGTCGCGAATCGCCTGCGCGGTCGGGCTCGACCAGGCGATCGACCATTTGTCGAAGACGAAGGGCGCGCGGTCGTCGAGAAAGGCTTCGCCGATCGTGAAGTGCGGATGCTCGAGCCAGTAACGACCCAGCGCGCGTGCATCCTTGACGACTCGCCCGTCATTCAGATGATTGGCCCACAGCAGCATGCGACTGTTCTCGATGCCGCCTGCGCACAGCACGAAGCGCCTTGCCCTTGCGGTGTGACGGCCGTTGTCCGGATCGGTGACCTCGACCGAGACGATCGCGCCGCCTTGCTCGTTCAGATTCACCACGCAGGCCTGAAGGATCGTTGCCACATTCGGCATCTTCTCGAGGGTGGCGCGGTACTTCCTTGCGAAATTGACCGGCGGCGAAAAGCGCATGGTGGTCAGTCGCAGCTGCTCGCCATAAGGCCGGTCTGGGGACAGGGCCGGGATCTCCACGATGGCTTCGGCCCGGGCGAGGAAGGGATCGAGATGGCGCCGGCGGATCGGCCATTCGGTATCGATGCCCGCAACCTTCGACTCGAAGTCGACCGCATCGAGCGCCTGGCAAAAACCGCCCCAGTGATTTGACGCACCACCCAGGTAGCGCAACCGGCTGGTATCAAGCGCGAATTTCAGCCCCCCGACCACCTCGCCCTGATACATCGCCTGCGAGCTTTCCTCGTAACTTGCCGCCCCGGCTTCGAGCAGCAGCACCGAATGACCCCTTGCGCCGAGTTCGGTGGCAAGCGTGATGCCCGCCGGCCCGGCTCCGATCAGGCAGACATCGAAGAGGCGTGAGGCGAGCGCGCCCCGGGTGATTTGCTCGGCCAGCATCAGCGATCCGATGCGTCGAGGATCCAGCCTGCGCGCTCGACCGGACGGATACCGGCCGGTGCAGGCCCACGCGCCACCAGCGGCAGCGGGATGAACAGCGGGATCGCCAGAAACGCCCTGCGCCCGGTCGGGTGCAGCGACGCCGACGACTCCCGGCGGATGCGACCTGCAGGGGCCGCTCGGTGAAGAAAGGCTGTCCACATGGCTCGGCGTCCTGTGAAATTGCGGGCGTGATGTCTCAGGTTGCCAAAGGGGCAAGCCTTGCCATTGACCCTGCTCAAACCTGGCAGATTCGATCTGTCGGCGGACGCCGCGTCGTAGAATCCGCCGGATGACCGAGACCCCGATGTCCGCCTCCCCTGCGCCCGCCATGCCACCGTCCACCGCTTCACAGTCACTGCCGCCCGAGCAGACGCCCGCGCAGCGCCGGCGCCAGCGACTGAAGCTGCTCGCAATCCTGCTGGTGTGCGCCGCGCCGGTCATTGCCTCCTATCTGGCCTATTACGTGTTGCCGCCGCTTGGCCGCACCAACTTCGGCGACCTGATCGAGCCGCAGCGGCCGATCCCCGAGCTGCGCCTGTCGGGCGCCGATGGCGCCCCTTTCAAGTTCGAGTCATTGCGCGGACGCTGGGTGCTGCTCCAGTTCGACAGCGGCGGGTGCGATCCGGCCTGTGTCGACAAGCTCTATGCCATGCGCCAGCAGCGCACCATGACCGGCAAGGATCGCGAACGTCTTGAGCGGGTCTGGCTGATCGGCGATGCGGCGGTGCCGGCAGACACGCTGGCGCGCGACTATGCCGGTACGGTGGTGCTGCGCGCCGATCCGGCCGAACTCGCCCCGGTGTTCCCGATCGAGGCCGGTCGGCGCCTCGAAGATTATCTTTATGTGATCGATCCGCTCGGCAACCTGATGATGCGGTTCCCGGCCACCGGCGAGCCTGCCCGTATCCGCAAGGACCTCGGCCGGCTGCTCAAGGCCTCGCGGGTCGGCTGAGGCCACGTGATGGCGCGGCCGATGTCGATGACGCTGTTCAGAAGGGTGCTGTTCTTTGCGGTCTTTCTGACCTTCGACCTGATCATGTTCGGTGCCTTCGTGCGGGTCACCGACGCCGGCCTGGGCTGCCCCGACTGGCCGGGCTGCTACGGCAAGATCAGCCCGATCGGCGCGATCGAAGAGATCCGGTCCGAGACCGTGTTGCGGCCTGATGGCCCGGTGACGGTGTTCAAGGCCTGGGTCGAGATGCTGCATCGCTATATCGCCGCCGGTCTGGGCGTGCTGGTCATCGCGCTGGCGATCATGGCCAGCCGCCTTCCCGGCCCAAGCGCGCCGCTGGCCTGGTTTACGCTCTTGTGGATCATCCTGCAGGGCGCGTTCGGCGCCTTCACCGTGACGCTCAAGCTGATGCCGCTGGTGGTGACCCTCCACCTGCTGGGCGGGATGATTCTGTTCGGGCTGCTGCTTGCCCAGTGGGTGCGGGTGCGTCCGGCCACGCAGGCCCTGTCAGCGGCGTCGGGTGCATCCGGATTGCGGCCGCTGGTCACGATCGCGCTGGCGGTGCTCCTTTGCCAGATTGCGCTCGGCGGATGGGTGAGCACTAACTACGCGACCCTGGCGTGTCGCGATTTCCCGCTGTGCCAGGGCAGTCTGTGGCCCGACATGGACTTTGAAGCAGGCTTCGAACTCTGGCGCCGCCTCGGTTATCGGGGTGACGACCAGGCTCTGCCGTTTCAGGCGCTCACCGCCATCCACTTTGTGCATCGGCTCTTTGCCGGGGTGGTCTTCGTCGTGGTCGGGGCGCTGGCGCTGCGCCTGCGCCGTTCGGCGCTCAGCCGATCAAACGGCAACATGATCCTGGCGGTGCTGGCCCTGCAGGTCGTGACCGGCCTGACCAATATCTTTCTCGACTGGCCGCTGGTCGCCGCGGTGCTGCATACCGGCGGCGCGGCCGCACTGCTGGGCCTGCTCCTCATGGTAGCCTTACCGGCTTGGTCGGCCCCGGCCAAAGCCTGACCGCCCAATCTTCCCCTCGATGGACCTGCTCGAACATTCTCCGCCAACGTTCGCCCATACGCTGCGTCAGTACATCGAGCTGACCAAGCCGCGAATCGTGATGCTGACCGCCTTTTGTGCGGTCATCGGCATGGTGCTGGCCACCGACGAGCTCGTGCCCTGGCGGATCCTGGTGTTCGGGATTGCCGGCATCTCGCTGCTGGCAGGCGCCGGTTTCACTTTCAACTGCATGATCGAGCGCGGCATCGATGCCCGCATGGCCCGCACGCGGGCTCGCCCGGCGGCGCGTGGCGAGGTCTCGGCCTCGGGGGCGCTTGCCTTTGCCGCCTTGCTGGGCGGCGCAGGCGCCTGGCTGCTGCTGACCTTCGTCAATCCGCTCACGATGTGGCTCACGCTGGCGACCTTCGTCGGTTACGCCCTGATCTACACCATCGTGCTCAAGCCGGCCACGCCCCAGAACATCGTGATCGGCGGCGCCTCCGGCGCGATGCCGCCGGTGCTCGGTTGGGCAGCCGTGGCCAACGACGTCGGCCCGCAGGCGCTGGTGCTCTTTCTGATCATTTTCGTCTGGACCCCCCCGCACTTCTGGGCGCTGGCGCTTTATCGGGTCGAGGATTACCGGCGCGCCGGTCTGCCGATGCTGCCGGTCACGCACGGCCTGCCGTTTACCCGCCTGCAGATCCTGCTTTACACCGTCCTGCTGGTGGCCACGACTTTCCTGCCCTTCATGATCCGGATGAGCGGCTGGCTCTATCTGGTCAGCGCCGCGGTGCTCGGCGGCATCTTCATCAGCTATGCCTGGCGTCTGTGGCGCAACTATTCCGATGCGCTGGCGCGCCGCACCTTCGGCTATTCCATCTACTACCTGATGGCGCTGTTTGCCGCTCTGCTGCTGGATCACTGGGTGTGAGTCGACTGACCGCCTGCGCGTTGCCCAAGGTCGCGCGCACACTCTGTCTGGCGCTGACTCTTGGGCTCGTCGGCGTGTTTGGCGGGCTCGCCGGCTGCGACCGTCCGAGCAGCAAAGCGTCTTTCTTTTCGACCGATATCACCGGCGCCGATTACGGCAAATCGCTCTCTCTGACCGATCAGAGCGGCCAGCCGCGCACCCTGGCCGATTTCAAGGGCAAGGTGGTCGTGCTGTTTTTCGGCTTCACCCAGTGTCCGGATGTCTGCCCCACGATGCTCTCGACCATGGCGGCGGTCATGAAAGAACTCGGCACTGATGCGGCCCGGGTACAGGTGGTCCTTGTGACCCTCGATCCCGAGCGTGACAGTGCGGCACTGCTTGGCGCCTATGTCACCGCTTTCAATCCGACTTTCATCGCACTGCGCGGTGATACCGACGCCACGACCCGTGCCGCCCGCGAGTTCAAGGTCTTCTTCCAGAAGGTGCCGGGCAAGACCCCTGGGGCCTACTCCCTCGACCACACCGCGGCGTCCTATGCGCTCGACGATCAGGGGCGCCTGCGGCTCTATATCCGCTCGGCCCAGACCGTGCCCGAGATCACCTCCGACCTGCGCCAGTTGCTCGCCGGTCGCTGACCCTCAGTAAGCGTTGCGATCGCCCCTGATCGCCTGGGTGATCGTGCGCCAGACGATGGCCACATCGAGGCGCAGCGACCACGACCGCAGATACTCGATGTCGTAGGCGATGCGCCGCTGCATCTTCTCGATGGTGTCGGTCTCGCCGCGAGCGCCATTGACCTGCGCCCAGCCGGTGATGCCGGGTTTGACCTTGTGGCGGATCATGTATCCCTTGATCAGCTTGCGATACATCTCGTTGTGGGCCACCGCATGCGGTCGCGGTCCGACCACACTCATGCGTCCCTGCAGGACGTTGAAGAACTGGGGCAGTTCGTCGAGCGAGCTGCGCCGTAAAAACGCGCCTAATGGCGTGATCCGCTCGTCATGGCGGGTGGCCTGTCTGACCACATCGCCATCTTCGGCCACCCGCATCGAGCGGAACTTCCAGACCACGATCTGCTGGCCGTCCAGGCCGTAGCGGCGCTGGCGAAACAGCACCGGTCCGGGCATGGTCAGCTTGATGGCCAGCGCAATCGCCAGCATCACCGGGCCAGTCAACACGATCGCCGGCAGCGCGATGCACAGATCCGACAGCCGCTTGATGACGCCGGTGGTGCCATGAAAAGGCGTCTCGCAGACCGCGACCACCGGCAGTCCGCCGACGGTGTCGACACGCGCCTGGATCAGGTCGTACAGAAAAATGTCCGGAAGGAAGTAGATCGATGCGGTGGTGTCCCGCAACTGGTCGAGCAGATTCAGAATCCTCGGCTGGGAGGCCATCGGCAGCGCAATATAGATCCGGTCGATGTGCTGCTCGCGCACGAAGTCGGCCACGTTTTCCAGCCCGCGCCGTACCGGCAGCTCGAGCGTTTCGCCCAGCCGCGCAGGCGTTCGGTCGTCAAAGAACGCGGTGACCCGGGTGTCTTCCAGCGGATCGGCCAGCAGCGCACGAGCCAGGGTTCGGCCAAGCTCGTTGGCGCCGATGATCACTGCCCGATCGTGCTCGCTGATCGCCCACACGCGGGCAAGCAGCGACGGGATCAGCTGATGCGCAATCGCCTGCAGGACAGGTGTACCGATGACCCACGCGGCAAGGATGTTCGGGTCGAAGGAGCGCAGCATGCCGGTGGCCAGCCCGAAGAGCAGCATCAGCCCGCACAGCGCACCCCAGCTGCCGAAGATCTGGCGCAGCAGTCGGCGCGGCCGGTGATCGAAGCCGATGCTTCCCGGATAACTGAGTGAAAAGGCGATCACCGCCAGGATGATGTCCCGATTGCGCACGCCGCCCTGCACAACGAGCGCCACCCCCAGCAGGGTGAGCAGCGTGATGGTGGGGTCGACCAGCGATCTCAGCATCCACATCAGATTGTGGCTGGCGTTGCCCATCGGCGTGCTCAAGCGGCCGCTCGCCTGCGAGCGCCTGCCCTGATCGGCCGCGATCTCGCCAAGCGGTGAGCGCAGCGCGCTGTGATGAACCGGATCGTCCGACATCAGATTCGAGCCTCCGCAGGGTCGTCAGTGCAACGCTTTTCCGGTATGCGACGAGCGTGCCCGGGCAGGCTTTGCGTCGACCCTCAGGCAGTGGTCGATACCGGCTGATCAGCCTGCTCGGGCACGCGGTTTGCGTCTGGCTCAGCATGATCGACGCGGGTGTCGATCGAACTTCCGGGGTCCGGTCATGCTGCGATTGCTTGCTCTGCCTGTGCTGCTTGCCCTGATGACCTCACTTGCCCATGGCGCTGCGCGCGACCTGGTCGATGCCGAGTCTGCGCCGCGGACCACCGCGATGCTCATGACGGCAGCGGCCGATGGCCAGCCGGTCATGCCGCATTCCGTCCTCGCGGTGGTCAGCACCGCCGTCGCCGAGGCAGCGACGGTGGCGGCGCCGCTGCCGACCCGCCCGGCGAGTCCGCCCGTCGCGGAGTTTCCTGCGCCTTCCGGCGCGATGACCTCGGGCTCAGGCCTGCTCGCCGGCTTGGCGATCGTTGCCTGGATCGTGGCACGCCGACCCTCCTGAGCTGCACCGGCACGCGCCTGGCTCCCTGCGCCCGCCCGACCGGGCCGCTGTCTGAATCCTGCTGCAAAGGGCTGCCTTTTGTGCCGCACTGGGTGCCTTGTATCCGCTGCGGCGAGCCGGCTGAGTCGGGGTTTCGCGGTTCCTTCATCTCGGGGCGCTAGAATCGGGGAATGAAGATCACTGTGATTGGGACCGGCTATGTCGGTCTGGTTTCAGGCGCCTGCCTGGCCGAAATGGGTAACGACGTGCTCTGCCTGGATGTCGATACGCGCAAGATTGCCATGCTCGAACAGGGCGAAATCCCGATCTGGGAGCCGGGCCTTCAGGAGATGGTCCGACGCAATGTTGCGGCCGGTCGCATGAAGTTCACGCTCGACGTCAAGCGGGCGGCCGACCACGGCACGATCCAGTTCATTGCGGTTGGCACGCCGCCCGATGAAGACGGCTCGGCCGATCTGCAATATGTGCTGGCAGCAGCGCGCAACGTCGGTCGCCACATGACCGACTACAAGGTCGTGGTCGACAAATCGACCGTGCCGGTCGGTACCGCCGACAAGGTCCGCGAGGCAATTGCCGATGAATTGCGCCTGCGCGGCGTCGATGTGCCTTACGCGGTGGTCTCCAATCCCGAGTTTCTGAAGGAGGGTGCCGCAGTCGAGGATTTCATGCGACCCGACCGGATCGTCGTGGGTGCCGACGACGAGCAGGCAATCTTCCTGATGCGGGCACTCTATTCGCCCTTCCAGCGCAATCACGAGCGTCTTGTCGTGATGGATGTGCGCTCGGCCGAGCTGACCAAATATGCCGCCAATGCCATGCTGGCCACCCGCATTTCCTTCATGAACGAACTGGCGCTGCTGGCTGAGCGGGTAGGGGCCGACATCGAACTCGTGCGTCAGGGCATCGGATCCGACCCCCGTATCGGCTATCACTTCCTCTATTCGGGCGCGGGCTATGGCGGCTCGTGTTTTCCCAAGGACGTCAAGGCGCTGATTCACACCGCCTCCGATCATGGTCGCCCGATGCATGTGCTCAATGCGGTCGAAGCCGCCAACGACGCCCAGAAGCATGTGCTGGTCGAGAAGGTGGTCGCCCGTTTCGGTGCCGACCTGAGCGGCAAGCACTTCGCGCTTTGGGGTCTGGCCTTCAAGCCCAATACCGACGATATGCGCGAGGCGCCGAGTCGGGTCGTCATCGATGACTTGCTCGCCCGCGGTGCCACGGTCTGCGCCTATGACCCGGTGGCCATCCATGAGGCCCAGCGAGCCATCGGTGAACGTGCCGGGCTGAGCTACGGCACCAATCCGATGCAGACCCTCGAGGGCGCCGATGCGCTGGTGATCGTCACCGAATGGAAGGAGTTTCGCAGTCCTGATTTCGATGCGATCAAGGCGGCGATCAAATCGCCGGTGATCATCGACGGACGCAATATGTACCCGCCGGCCCTGCCGCGCGCGAGCGGCCTGGAGTACATCTCCATCGGCCGTCCCTGAGCGGCGCGATCATGAGTGTCGTGCCGCCAGCGATGACCATCCTGGTGACCGGCGCTGCAGGCTTCATCGGCATGCATGTCGCGGCCAGACTGCTGGCCTCGGGCGCGCGGGTCATCGGCATCGACAACCTCAACGATTATTACGAGCCGGCGCTCAAGCTGGCCCGTCTTGCGCGACTCGAAGGGCAGCCGGGCTTTGCCTTTCACCCGATCGACGTGGCCGATCGCGCCGCATTGGCTGCGCTGTTCGATGAGCATCGGTTTGATCGCGTGGTGCATCTGGCCGCGCAGGCGGGTGTGCGCTACTCGATCACCAACCCCCATGCCTATGCCGATTCCAATCTGGTCGGCTTCGTCAATATTCTCGAAGGCTGTCGCCACACTGGGGTGAAGCATCTGGTCTACGCCTCGTCGTCGAGCGTGTATGGCGGCAACACCCGGATGCCGTTTTCCGAGCACGATCCGGTCGACCATCCGGTGAGTCTGTATGCCGCAACCAAGAAAGCCAATGAACTGATGGCGCATACCTACAGCCATCTTTTCCGGCTGCCGACGACCGGTTTGCGTTTTTTTACGGTCTACGGCCCCTGGGGGCGGCCCGACATGGCGGCGTTTCTGTTTGCCGATGCAATGCTCGCCGGTCGCCCGATCGATGTTTTCAATCATGGCGACATGCGCCGCGACTTCACGTATATCGATGACATCGTCGAAGGGGTGGTGAGGGTGCTCGATCATCCGCCCGCCGGCAACCCGGATTTCGATCCCGGCAACCCTGATCCGGCCAGCAGTCGTGCGCCTTACCGTGTCTTCAATATCGGCAATGCCGAGCCGGTGGCGCTGCTCGACTTCATCGGTGCGATGGAAGCGGCCACCGGCGTTCAGGCCATCAAGCGCTTGTTGCCGATGCAGCCGGGCGATGTGCCGGCGACTTTCGCCGACACATCCGAACTGTCATCGCTGGTGGGGTTTGCCCCGCGCACCGATGTGCGCGAGGGTGTGCGGCGCTTTGTCGACTGGTATCGGGCTTATTACCGGCGGTAATTCGTGCCGGTAATCCGGTCGATCAGTTGCGCCTGAGCAGGCCTCAGGCGTATTCGGCCAGCGCGTTTTTCATCGTCTTGAGTGCCTTGGCTTCGATCTGCCGGATGCGTTCGGCCGAGACGCCGAACTCGTCGGCGAGCTCGTGAAGCGTCATCGTTCCGCCGTCGTCTTCGTCGCGCAGCCAGCGGGCCTCGATGATCCGACGGCTGCGGGCATCGAGCGATTCGAGGGCCTCGAGCAGGCCTTCGCCCTGAAGCCGATCGAAGGCCCGGTCTTCGAGGACCTGGGTCGGTTCGCTGTGCGTGGCGCGCAGGTAGGCGATCGGCGCGTAGTCGTCGTCGCCGCCGTCATCGGACGGCTCCAGCGCGATATCGCCGCCACCCATGCGGGTTTCCATTTCGACTACGTCCTGCACCCGCACATTGAGGTCGCGTGCGATGGCTTGCGCCGCTTCGGGGGTCAGCGTGTGGGTGTCGCGCTTCATGGATCGCAGGTTGAAGAACAACTTGCGCTGCGCCTTGGTGGTGGCGACCTTGACCAGCCGCCAGTTCTTCAGGACGTACTCATGGATCTCGGCTTTGATCCAGTGCATCGCAAAGGACACCAGCCGCACGCCACGATCGGGATCGAAGCGTTTGACCGCCTTCATCAGACCGATATTGCCTTCCTGGATGAGGTCGGCATGGGTCAGGCCGTAGCCCATGTACTGGCGGGCAATCGAGACGACCAGCCGCAGATGCGACAGCACCAGCAGACGGGCAGCGTCGAGATCGCCGTCGTTCTGCAGGCGGCGCGCGAGTGAAACCTCGCTCTCGGCGGTGAGCATCGGAACGCGATGCACCGCTGAGATATAGGCGTCGATGTTTCCGACGGGCGGAATGGCCAGCATGGCACCGGCGGCTTCCGGGGCACTTACCAAAGCGTTCGAGACGCGAGTCATTCAGACTTCCTTTCATGGGGCAAAACCCCGATCGAAAAATATTAGCACTCACTGCCGACGAGTGCCAATTGATCCTCCCAATCGGTCCCATTCGCTGAGTAAATCGGGGTCAGATGATAATTTCACGAATGTCGGCATCTCATGCGCTTGGTTCGCCATCGCCGCATTGGTGGCGTGTGTCATGAGCTTGCGCCGACCGCGCATCGTCTCGCAATGCTGAACATCGCCTCCGGTCGGTCGATTCGAGCCCTCCCTGCCGTGGGAGGCCTGGCTGACTTGAGCGGGGCAAAACAGAGCCTGGCCGTGTCGGACGGGCAGCCCCTCTACTGCCCCGCTTGATCCCGTCGCGCTGTGCGCCATCCGGCCGGGCCTGAGGTGATCCGGCTGCACAGCCAGCAAGCAAGCGGATCTTCGTCGGGCAGCTTGGTCGCCACTGACAGGTGTCCACCCGTCGATCTCCGATGTGGATGAGCGCTTTCATTTCACCCGGACGACGGTTTCGCCCGATTGGTCTGTCCACTTGAAGCTGCTAGCTTGGGTCTGCCTACCAGTTGCTTCAGCGATCGGCACCAGCAGTTCAGCGATCGACGAGGCCTTCGCCACAGGACCATGATGACGATTTCATCTTTCCGGCGACTCAGCGCAGCCCTTTCGATGCTTGCTCCAGCCGTCAGTGGCTTGGCGCAGCCGGTCTCGGCCCCGATCCCGGTCGAAGACGTCTTCAGCATCGACGCTGCCGCTTCGGTCGAACAACACAGCAACATCTTCCGAGTGACCGGTGGTGCCAGCGATACCGTGGCGCGCGCGCTGATCGGTGTGCGTGTCGAGCGCGATATCAGTCTGCAGCGCGTCACCGCATATGCCACCATCGAGCCGGTCAAATACGTCAACTTCAGCAGTTACGACTATCTCGGCTACACCGCCGGCGGCACCTGGGCATGGGAGGTCGGGCGGCCGGTGTTCGGCGAACTGACCGCCCGTTTTGCCCAGTTTCAGACGCCGTTCGATGCCATCACCGGCGGTCAGAACAACCTGCAGAACCTTCAGTTCGGACGTGCGCTGCTCGGTTTTCGCATGACGCAGAACTGGGCCCTGATCGGTGCGCTGGACGATGCGGTCGGAACCAACTCGCTGGCGTCGCAGGCCCCAGCCGACTTCAACCGGGTCGGAGCCGAGCTCGGTGTGAGGCGGGCCGCAGGCGGCAGCGCGACCGAAATTGACTTTGTCTGGCGCCACGAGAACGGCAGCTATCCGAATCAGCAGGTCTTCGATTCGAACGGCAATCTGCTGCCGGCCGCAGTCGACAACGCCTACCGTCAGGATGCGGCGCTGATGCGAATCACGTATCGGCCCACCGATGCCAGTCGAATCAGCGGCAGTGTTGGCTACACCCGAAGAAGCTATGAAAACGTGTCGCAGCGCGATTTCTCGGGCGTGACAGGCGGCCTGGGCTTCGAATGGCCCCTCTCGGGTGCAGTCACGATGCGCGCAGCCATTTTTCGAACGATCGACAGTGCCACGCTGCCCACGGCCAATTACATCGACGCGATGGGCATCGCCTTTCGGCCGACCTGGCAGGTCGGCGCCCGAACGAGCGTCGATGCCGTGCTCGCCTTCGCCAGTCGCAGCTACAAGGGCGATCCGGGCTTCGTCCTCGATGGCACACCGGTGCGCAAGGACAACATCAACGAGGTCGGGCTGCGTCTGAACTACGAGATTGCACGACGGATCTTCGTGTTCGCTGATGCCGCACGCATCGACCGCACCTCGAACTACGACCAGTACGCCTACACCGACAACTGGTTCGGAATCGGTGTGCGGGCATCGTTCTGACCAATCAGAAATCAGGAGGATCAAGATGGCACGCTCTGCAAGGCTCAGTCTGGTTCGAAGCTTCGGCGCCCTTCTGTTTGCGGTGGGCTGTCTGGCCACGCTCGGCCCGGCGCCAGCCCGCGCCCAGCAGGCTGAGGCACAAGCGCCTCGTGACGATTACGTGCTGGGGGCTGGCGACGCGATCCGGATCCAGGTTTTCCAGAGCCCCGAGCTGACGGTCGACGCCCGGGTATCCGAGGCCGGCGTGATCTCTTACCCGCTGCTCGGGCCGGTGCGGATCGGCGGCATGTCGAGCACCGACATTGAAAAGCTGATCGCGCAGCGCCTGCGTGACGGCAAGTTTCTGCAAAGCCCGCAGGTGACTGTCAATATCACGACCTTTCGCAGCCAGCAGGTCTCGGTACTGGGCAACGTGACCCGACCGGGGCGCTATCCGCTCGAAACCACCGGCATGCGTTTATCCGAAGTGCTCTCGCTGGCCGGAGGCGTGACCGCGGCCGGCGCCGACGAAGTGGTGCTGGTGACCACCCGGGACGGCAAGGAGACCCGGATCGAGATCGACATGGTCGACATGTTTGCATCGGGCAACCGCTCGAAAGACCCATCGATGCATGCAGGCGATGTGATCTATGTCAGTCGCGCGCCTCAGTACTACATCTATGGCCAGGTCCAGCGCCCCGGGATGTATGGCGTTGATCGCGGCATGACCGTCGCCCAGGCGATCGCCAAGGGTGGCGGCCTGACGCTTCGCGGAACCGACAAAGGGGTGCGTTTGAGTCGCCGAAAATCCGATGGAAAGCTCGATGCCCTTGAGCCCAGGCTTGATGACCCGATCCGACCCGATGATCTGATCTTTATTCGCGAAAGCATCTTCTGAGGCGATTTTTCGGCCTCAAGTGTGGCGCTTCGTAAACGCATTACGGCAGGAACACGCCTGACTTGAGCGGAAAAAACGCCGTCCGGCGGCCTCGACAGGCCACCGGTCCGCGCCGACGAATCAGGTCGCGGTATCTCGGCGACCGGTCGCGATAATGGTCCGACTGATCCTACAGAGTCGCGTCCATGTCTGAACAACTGCAAGCTTTTCTGGGCCGTCAGCCGATCATCGACCGCGATGGTCGACTCATGGGCTACGAACTGTTGTACCGAACCTCCGGGGCGAAGGACCGAGCCTGTTTCGATGATGAGGACAGCGCCAGCCTGAGTGTCTTGTCGACCCTTTTGCACGACCTGGGTCATGCCCAGGTGCTTGCAGGGCGAATGGCGTTCGTCAATATCGGATCGGGCGCCCTGCATCAGGCCGGCGCCCTGAGTCTGTTGACGCCGCGGCTCACCGTCCTCGAACTCTCGCCCTCGGTGATACCTGATGACTCGACGATGCAGCGCCTGCGCGCCCTGCGCCAGGAGGGCTTCAGCATCTCGGTCACCGCGGTCCCGCCGATGGATTCGCTGGCTCCCTGGCTGGAGATTGCCACCCATCTGAAGGTTGATCTGAGCCGTGTCGATGACAGTCTGCTCGAAGCTTTCGTAGTGAACCTGCGCTTCGGTCCACACACTCTGATCGCCGAAAAAGTCGAGACACCGGCCCAGGCCCGACGCAGCATCGAACTCGGTTTCCATGGTCTGCAGGGCTGGCATGTCGGACGACCCGAGGTCATGGGCAGCGTCAAGCTCGGCGTTCGCCATGCCGTGCTGGCCCGGATTCTCGAGCAGCTCGCCGCCAACGCCAGCCTTGAGGCCATCGAGGCAACGTTCAAGCATGACATCGCGCTGTGCTGGCGACTGTTGCGCTATACCGCCGCCTCCAATTTCGGTCTGCTGATCGAAGTCGAGTCGCTGCGTCATGCGCTTGAAATGGTGGGCACCCGCCGGCTCACCCGCTGGATTCAATTGCTGCAAGCAACCGTCGAAGAGCCGTCACCGGCGGCCGAGCGACTGATTGCCGTGGCGGTGATGCGAGGGCGCATGCTCGAGATGGTCGGCGCCGACTTCTTCAATGGCACTGATTGCGACAACCTGTTTCTCGTGGGCGCTTTTTCGGTCCTGCCGTCGATGCTGATGCAGACCATGGCCGAGTCGATTCGCACCGTGGCCCTGCCCGAGGCGGTCGTCGATGCGCTCACCACGCGTGAGGGCCGTTTCGGCCATCTGCTCGAGCTGGTCGAAGCACTCGAGGCCGACGACTCCGTCCGAATCGATGCGCTGTGTGCCGAGATCTCGATATCGAGCCGCGCGCTGGTGCGTGCCCGGACCACGGCCAGCGCCGCGCTCCAGGAAGCTGCACTGGTATGAGCCCTGATAGTGCGCAGTCGTCTTCGCAAGCAATCGAGCTCGCCGATCCGACCATTCCGGCACCAGTCATCGAGCCTAAGGCCTTTCTCGGCCGCCAGCCGATTCTCGACCGCAATCAGCAGCTGATCGGCTACGAACTGCTTTATCGGGCTAACGCCCAGTCGACCGACGCGCAGTTCGACGACGGCGGGCGTGCCAGCCTGATGGTGATCGCGTCCCTGCTGCAGGACATCGGTCCGGAGCAGGTGCTCGGTGGCAAGTTCGGATTCGTGAATGTGGCACCCACCACGATCGGAGACAGCTCACCGATCCTGCTGCTTGATCCCAAACGCACGGTCCTGGAATTCAGTGCCGATGCAGAGTTTGACGAGGCCTGTCTGTCGCGGATCACCGAGCTGCGTCGCCTGGGCTACGGCGTGTCAGTGACCGTCAATTCGCCTGCGATTTTGCGTCAACCGGTGTTTGCGCTCACCACCCATGCCAAGGTCGACCTGCTGCGGGTCACGATGGACAAGCTGCCGGTGGTAGCCAAGCTGCTCAGGGGGGTGTCCGGTCGCCGAGTGCTGGTGGCAGAAAAGCTCGAGACCCGAGAGCAGGCCACAGCCTGCCTGGCGCTTGGCTTCGATTGCCTGCAGGGCTTTTACTTCGCACGGCCTGAAACGCTGTCGGCAAGACGACTCGAGCCCTCACGCACTGCGGTGCTTCAGGCGATCCGCCTGCTGCTGCGAAATGCCGATGTCATGGATGTCGACAATGCGCTCAAGCGCGATGTCGCGCTGTCGGTCAAGCTGATCCGATACATGAATTCGGCCGGAATGGGCCTGTCGACTCGCATCGATTCGCTCAAGCATGCGATTGGCCTTCTGGGCTACAACAAGCTCGCCCGCTGGCTCACGCTGCTGCTGGCAACCGCTGACAGCAAGGACCCGACTGCGCAGGTGCTTGCCCGCACGGCGATCACCCGCGGGCGGCTGATCGAACTGCTCGGCGAGGGGCGTTTTGATACCGGGCAACGTGACAACCTCTTCATCGCCGGCACCTTTTCGCTGCTGCCGGCCATGCTGATGCTGCCGATGAAAGACGCGCTGGCGGACCTGGAACTGCCGGCATCGGTGGCTGAAGGCCTGCTCACGCGAGGCGGTGTGTTCGGGCCCTATCTGCAACTGGCCGAGGCGTGTGAAGATCCGTCGCTCGCCGGCGTCGCTGCGCTGTGCAAGCAGCTCGATATCCCGCCCAAGGCATTGAATCTTGCCCAGATGCAGGCAACCGACTGGGTCAACAGCCTGGGAATCTGAACGCGTTTTTACGAGGCGGTGCCGGTTGCCGGTCGGCTTGCAGCAGCGGGCTCGCCGATTCGCGGCAACAGGATGGCCGAGGCCAGAGCGCCCAGCGCGACGATGGCCAGGGCGACGAACACCTTCGAGAATCCGCCCTGTTCATGCAGGCTCGAGACCAGCGTGACCGCACCGGCGCTGCCCAGAAAACTCGCCACATAGCGTAGCCCGTAGGCTCGAGCGCGCCAGTGATCGCTGGTGTAGCGCGCCACCATCGCGTCGTTGATCGGGATCTGTCCGAAGACGAAAAACATGATCGCGATGCAGGCGGCCACCAGACCCCAGCCGCTGCCCGAGATGGCCAGCAGAAACAGCGGCGCCTGCAGCGCGACCACACCGAGCAAGGCGGTGCGCAGTGGCACCCGGTCGATCAGGGCACCGACCAGAAGCTGCGCCATGGCGGCGATCAGATAGACCACCGCGATGATCGCGCCGATCGCGCCCAACCCCGCCTCACCCGAGAGCACGCCGCGCAACCGCTCATCGAAGAGCTTGGGCATCGATACGGTGGTGGCGTGAAAGAGCAGACCGTTGCAGACCACTGCCAGCAGAAATACCGCGACCAGCCGTTTCATCACCTCGGGCGGCACGACCACGCTTGCGCTCTTTTTGGCGGCGGTGGCATTGCTCGCGCCCCGGCTGACTGCGAGATAGGCAAACCCCAGCGCCATCATGACGATGCCCGGCGCGATGAAGGCCGCACGCCATCCGAAGTGCTGTACGACCAGGCCGGTGACGAGCGCGGCCATACCAAGACCGAGGTTGCCCCAGACGCCGTTGACACCCAGCGTCCAGCCCAGGCGCGGGCTGCCGATCGAGAGCATGGCGATGCCTACCGGGTGATAGATCGAAGCGAAAAGACCGATCAGCGCGAGCGTGGCCCCAAGCTGCCAGGCATCCTGCGACAGGCCGGCCAATATCGACGCCGCGCCGATCCCGAAAAAGAACACCGTCATCATGCCGCGGCGGCTCCAGCGGTCGGCGAGCCAGCCGGCCGGCAGTGCGCCCAGACCGAAGATGGCCATCGCCGGCAGCGACAGGGGCAGCAGCTGCGAAAAGCTCAGCTGCCATTCCTGAGAGATGGCGAGCACCGCGGTCGGAAAGATCAGCAGGAAGAAATGGTCGAGCAGATGCGCGAGGTTGAGCAGATGCGCATGCGCGCGGGTCGGTGCCATGGTGTCTCCGAATCGGACGTTCGCTGATGCCTGGCCGGTCTGTCGATCAAGCGCACGATCGGGCGTCTGATCAGACGAACAACTCAGGCGTTCAACGACTCAGTTTACGCGCCTTCGTCTGCGCTTAGGGCGGCCGGTGAGCGAGCACCCGAAAACGGCCGGCGCAGCGGCTGCAGGTAGAGGTCCATCGGGTCACGTCCCTGGAGCGTGGCCATTAGAAAAATAAATTTTTCACGCCAGCGATCGCGAATGAGGCGGCCTGCCGGCGCGCCCATGCGAAGCAGTTGATCGAAGTCACGCTCGCCGGTGCGACTGCCGATCTCGACGCGGCGCAGTGCGAAGCGATCGGTTTGGCCCTCATTGAGCCCGGGGCGGGTCGAGCAGGACCATCGGTATCCGGCTTGGCCGACGCGGTCATGGACATTGCGGTTGAAGAGCCCGCGGGGATACGAAAAGCCCAGGACCGGCGCGCCGATCAGGTCTTCGAGGTCGCCGCGCGAGCGTTCGAGCTCATAGCGCAGGCCCGCCGGTGACAGGCTGCGCAGGTCGGGATGATTGACCGAATGCGAGCCGATCTCGATGCCGGCCGCATGCAGTTCGCGCACTTGCGTGCGGGCCAGCATGGGTCGTGCCGGGATGCCCAGGTCGGCATCGTAGCGGGCCATGCGATCGAGGTAGCCGGTGATCGGATAGGCGCTTGCGCGCAATCCGCAGGCCTGCAGGATCGGCAGCGCGGTGTCGTGCAGGCACGCAAAACCATCGTCGAAAGTGATGATCACCGACCGCTCGGGGGGTGGTTCGCCGGAGTCCCACAGGGCGACCAGTTCGATCTGCGACAGCGTCGAGTAGCCGGCATCGCGCAGACGGCGCATCTGGGTGGCGAAGGCCGCCGGCGGCGTGGTGTACGGCGCTTCCCGCTCGCAGGCGACTTCGGCGATGGCGTGATACATCAGGATCGGGACGGGTGTCTGCATGCCTGACAAGCGATGACGATCGGCGGGTTGCGGTTTGATCAGATAGTGCGGCCCGCTGGCTTTCCCGGGGCGATCGCAGCATTGCGCAGGCGTGCTTCCTACAGCGAAGCGAGGCTTGTCGCGACTGCCAGCGTGCGCGATCGGCGGGCAGCATCGTCATCCATGAGAGTCGACATCATTACACCGAGTGAACTCGATGCCGCGCATCGGGCCCGATGGCACCATCTGAGGCATCGCGCCGACGCGGTGCATCTGAAAAATCCTTTTTATGCACCGGAATTCGCACAACTGGTCGGCGAGGTCCAGACGGCTGCGCGGATTGCGATCATCGAAATCGATCATCAGGTCGCCGGCTATTTCGCCTTCGAGCAAAGCGCGCTTGGATGGGGTCGACCGCTGTGCGCATGGATGTCTGACCACCATGGCCCGGTGCTCGATCAGCGGGCAGGCATCGACGCTGCTCGCCTCATCCGCGGCTGTGGACTGCTCGGATGGCGTTTCGATCATCTGCCAGCCGACCAATCCGGGTTCTCGCGCTTCGAGACGGGGCGCGCACGGGGCTGGCTGATGCGCCTCGATGGCGACTACGCCGCTTATCGTCGTCAGATCGACCGATGCACCGGTCTGCTGCGCCGGGTCGAGGCATCGATGCGCCGACTCGAGCGCGAGCGCGGTCCGCTGCGGTTCGATGCGCGATCGACCGATTCGCACGCGATGCAGCGGCTCGTGCAATGGAAGGGCGATCAGTACATTCGCACCGGACAGATCGACCATTTCGCCATCCCGTGGGTTCGCGACTACCTTGAGCGTCTGCGCTATCGCGACGGGCCTGCGATGGCCGGGATGCTGAGCACGCTGCATGCAGGCGATCGGCTGGTGGCGGTACATCTGGGTCTGCGCTCCGAACAGGTCTGGCATTACTACCTGCCGACCTACGATCGCGAGCTGTTCAGGTTTTCGCCCGGCCTTTGTCTGCTCCATTGCATGGCGCAGGCCGCGCCGACCTTAGGGCTGGACACGATCGACTTCGGCACCGGCGACATGGGCTACAAGCGTGATCTGTCCAACGCGCAGATCGAACTGGCGCAGGGCGCGGTCGAACCGGCGCCGGTGCGCGTTGCGCGCCGCGGCGGGCGCGAGGCAGTCCGCCTGCTGCGCCGCGCGCCCTGGCTGCTGGGCGCGGCGCGCTGGGGTCGTCGTCAGCTGGTCGACCGGATCAACGGCCTGCGTCAGTCAGGCCTTCATTAGTGCGGCCTGCGTCAGTCAGGCCTGGCCCAGCGGCGGGTAATCGGTATAGCCCTGCTCGCCGCCGCCATAAAACGTCGGCCGATTGTAGGGTGTGAAGGCGGCCTGCTGCCGGATTCGCTCGGGCAGGTCGGGGTTGGAGATGAAGTAGCGGCCAAAGGCGATCGCATCGGCATCACCCCGGGCCACGGTCTCAGCGG
>CANKWX010000034.1 GCA_947487165.1 Burkholderiales bacterium | reverse complement strand
TCCAGCGGACTTCGCATCAACTCGGCCAAGGACGACGCAGCCGGCCTGGGCATCGGTGTCCGGATGGACGCCCAGGCCCGCGGCATGAATGTGGCCGTGCGCAATGCCAACGACGGCATCTCGCTGGCACAAACCGCCGAAGGCGCGCTCGGCAAGGTCACCGACATGCTCCAGCGCATGCGTGAACTCGCCGTGCAGTCCGCCAACGCCACCAACACCAGCGTCGATCGCGACAGCCTGAACAACGAGTTCACCCAGCTCACCGCGGAGATCACCCGCACACTGGGGGCGACCAAGTTCAACGGCCAGTCAATCATCGGCAGCGGCGCCGGCAGCCAGACCTTCCAGGTGGGCGCGAACAACGCCACGACCGATCAGCTCACGGTGACCACCACCGACATGAGCTCCAATGCGGCGATTACTTCGGTGACCGGGACCGCGTCGGTGATCTCGGGCACCTCCGGCAGCAATGCCCTGACTGCCATCAGCAACATCGACAGTGCGCTGTCGACGGTCAACTCGGAGCGCACCAAGTACGGTGGCATGCAGAACCGCTTCGAGGCAATCATCGGTAACCTGCAGATCGCGTCCGAGAATCAGGCCGCCGCCCGCAGCCGCATCATGGACGCCGACTTCGCCCAGGAAACCGCCGCCATGACCCGCGCCCAGATCATGCAGCAGGCCGGCACCGCCATGCTTGCCCAGGCCAACGCGGCGCCGCAAAGCGTCCTGCAGCTCCTGAGAGGTTGACCCATCGAGGCGGTCGTTTCGCCGCCTCGATTCAAAACTAAAAATTGCCTGCCGCGGCAGGTACAAGTTTCGCCTTACCGGCGCCCCCCCTCAGGGCGACGCCGGTTTTTTCATTTCGCCGTATCGCTTCGGTCAGTCTGAATCGCTTCTGTGACTTAGTCCCGCAGCGGCCGCATACGGCGCTCAAGTCTGGCATCGCAGCGCCGTAAACAAGGAGACGCGGGGCAGGCATTTCTGCTGCCTCACCCTCCAGACGAGCTTCGAAAAGCGAGCCATGTCCGTCATCAATACAAATGTCGCGTCCCTCATCGCGCAGCGAAATCTCTCGAGCTCGCAGTCGGTCCTCAGTGTCTCGATTGCCCGGCTCTCGAGCGGTCTGCGGATCAATTCGGCCAAAGACGATGCCGCAGGACTGGCGATTGCCAATCGCATGGATGCGCAGGCCCGGGGCATGAACGTCGCTATCCGTAATGCCAATGACGGCATCTCACTGGCGCAGACCGCAGAAGGTGGCCTGGGCAAGGTCTCGGACATGCTGCAACGAATGCGCGAGCTCGCTGTTCAATCCGCCAATGCCAGCAATACAGTCATCGACCGCGACAGTCTGAACAATGAATTCCGCCAACTCGCCGAAGAGGTCGCACGCACCCTGGGCGGCACGACCTTCAACGGCCTAACGATTCTGGGCGGCGCCGCAGGTTCGCTGAATTTCCAGATCGGGCCTGACGGGACCGCGTTCGACTCGTTGACGGTCACCACCAGCAACATGTCGAACGCCAGCGCGATCACATCGATCACGACCGCAACCTCAGCCCTGATCAGCGGCAGCACCGGGGGCAATGCGCTGTCGATGATCAGCGCAATCGACACCGCACTCGAAACCATCAACAGCGAGCGTTCGCGTTACGGTGCCATGCAGAACCGCTTCGAGGCGATCATCAGCACACTGCAGCTTGCATCCGAGCATCAGAGCGCGGCGCGCAGCCGGATCATGGACGCCGACTTCGCCGCCGAGACTGCAGCGCTCACGCGAGCGCAGATCCTTCAGCAGGCGGGCATGGCCATGCTGTCGCAGGCTAGCCAGATCCCTCAGCAAGTCCTGCAATTGCTCAAGGCCTGACCCTGATACAGCTTTCGACTGGCGCGCTGATCGGGTTGCCGGTCTAGCAGAACCCACCCCTACCGAGACGATTTATCCGATGTTAAATCGACGGTAAAGACCTGATAAAAATTTTAATTTTTGTTGACAAAAAACTGAATATCACAAATTTTTTTCAATTAAACATTCAAGTTGACGGCAAAAACACCGAAAACATCGATGTATGAACAGGTCAAAAGATTAGGTTCATATGTCGATTCATCGACTAAGCAACTTAGGTCGGATCGTGTTTAACCGGCAACTTTCAACTTGAAATTTGCTTACTTCAATTTTTCTCTCAAAGGGGAAGAGTCGTGCCAGCAATCATCAATACCAACACGCTTTCGCTGACCGCTCAGCGAAACGCGGACAGCTCGCAAGGTGCAATGCGCACCTCGATCGAGCGGCTTTCCAGCGGACTTCGCATCAACTCGGCCAAGGACGACGCAGCCGGCCTGGGCATCGGTATCCGGATGGACGCCCAGGCCCGCGGCATGAATGTGGCCGTGCGCAACGCCAACGACGGCATCTCGCTGGCACAAACCGCAGAAGGCGCGCTCGGCAAGGTCACCGACATGCTCCAGCGCATGCGTGAACTCGCCGTGCAGTCCGCCAACGCGACCAACACCAGCGTCGATCGCGACAGCCTGAACAACGAGTTCACCCAGCTCACCGCGGAGATCACCCGCACACTGACAGGAACCAGGTTCAACGGCACTGCCATCATCGGCGGCGGCGCTGGCAGCCAGACCTTCCAGGTCGGTGCGAACAACGCCTCGACCGACCAGCTCACGGTGACCACCGTCGACATGAGTGCCAGCTCGACGATTACCGCAGTGAGCGGAACCGCGTCGGTGATTTCGGGCACCAGCGCCAGCAATGCCCTGACTGCCATCACCAACATCGACAATGCGCTGTCGACGGTCAACTCGGAGCGCACCAAGTACGGTGGCATGCAGAACCGCTTCGAGGCAATCATCGCCAACCTGTCGATCGGAGCCGAAAATCAGGCCGCCGCCCGCAGCCGCATCATGGACGCAGACTTCGCCCAGGAAACTGCGCGTATGACCCGCGCCCAGATCATGCAGCAGGCCGGCACCGCAATGCTCGCGCAAGCCAACGCCTCGCCGCAGTCGGTGTTGTCACTGCTGAGACAGTAATGACCTGGTTCCCACGCGTCCGGTGCGCTGCCCCCCGCCTGTATGGGGGTCCGCGCAGCGTACCGGACCTTGGGTGCCTGTCGAATAGCGGCAAAAAACCGGATGTATTCGACCCAATGACCATGAACTGGCTATTGCACGATCTCTCCATCGCGGGAGCTGGCGTGGCAATGTGCCGCCCAGGGTTCCCAAACCCAGGAGAAGCTCATGGCTCAAATGATCAATACCAACGTTCCTTCGCTCACTGCGCAGCGCAATCTTTCTGCTTCGCAGGGACAACTCGCCACCTCGATCGGCCGGCTCTCAAGCGGCTTGCGGATCAATTCGGCCAAAGACGACGCAGCAGGGCTTGCGATTGCCAACCGCATGGATTCCCAGGCGCGTGGCATGAATGTCGCGATCCGCAATTCGATGGACGGCATCTCGCTTGCGCAAACCGCCGAGGGCGGCCTGGGCAAAGTCAGCGACATGCTGCAGCGCATGCGCGAACTCGCGGTGCAGTCATCCAATGCGACCAATACCAGCACCGACCGCGACAGCCTCAACAACGAATTCCGCCAACTGGCCGACGAGATCGATCGCACGCTCAACGCCACCAAATTCAACGGCCAGGCGATTCTCTCGGGCGCTGCCGGCTCACAGGTCTTCCAGGTCGGATCGGAATCGACCTCTTACGACCAGTTGACAGTCACGACCGGCAATATGGCCACTGCCGCAAATATTGCTGCGGTCACCGGAACCGTCGGCGTCATCTCCGGCACAACCGGCAGCAATGCTCAGTCGATGATTTCAGCAATCGATCTGGCCCTGACGACCGTCAACAGCGAGCGCTCGACTTACGGTGCGGTTCAGAACCGCTTCGAGGCGATCATCGCCAACCTGCAGGTGGCTTCGGAGAACCAGTCAGCGGCCAAGAGCCGGATCATGGATGCCGACTTCGCAGCAGAAACCGCAGCACTGACCCGTACACAGATCCTGCAGCAGGCCGGCACCGCCATGCTTGCTCAGGCCAACCAGCTTCCCCAGCAGGTGCTCCAGCTCCTGAGGGGCTGATTCACTTCGCCCTTGCGGGCCCGCCAGCCGCCGACTCGGGCATTGTCCGACGCGGCGGCGTTTTCATTTAGGACACTGACATGGCCTCACCGATCACCTCCAGCAGCATGATCGACGTCCAGGGGATCGTCACCAACCTGATGAGGGTCGAGTCGGCGCCGCTGACTGCTCTGAAAAAAGACGCCACCGCCATCACCACCAAGATCTCGGCATACGGCAAGGTGTCGAGTGCCATTGCCACCTTTCGCGATGCGACCAACAACCTGGCGCAGTTGGGCACCTGGAAGGCAGTCAGCGCAGTCAGCTCCAACCCCAGTGCGGTCACGGTCACTGCCAGTTCGAGCGCGGCCGTCAGCCAGAATTCGATCGAAGTGCAGCAACTGGCGCGCGCGCAGAATCTTGCCAGCGGCAGCTATGCGGCGTCGACCGCGACGGTTGGCGGTGGCACCCTTGAGATCCAGCTCGGCACCCAGCCGGCTGGCGCCACGAGTTTCACCGCCGGCAGTGCTGCGGCGATATCGGTAACAATCGCCGCCGGTGCAACCCTTGCCGATGTACGCGATTCGATCAATGCCGCCGGCGCAGGGGTGAGAGCCTCGATTGTCAAGGACGGCGATGGCGTGCGCCTCTTCGTGGGCAGCACCACCACCGGCGCCAACCAGGCCTTCAAGATGACCGCCACCGATTCGGATGGCAATTCGAACGATGCCACGGGGCTCTCGGCGCTGGCTTTCGACCCGACAAAAACCGCAGGTGCCGGCAGCAATATGACGATGGTGCAGCGAGCACTCGATGCGAACTACACCATCGACGGACTGGCCTTGACATCGCGCACCAACACCGTCACCAGCGCGCTCGATGGCGTCGACCTGAGCTTCAGTCAGGTCACGACCGCGGCGGTCCAGATCAATGTGAAGTCGGATACCGATACCCTGAAAGCCTCGACACAAAAATTCGTCGACGCCTACAACGCGCTCAACAAAATTTTGTCAGATGGCACCCGCTACGACGAGTCCACCAAGTCTGCCGGCCCGTTGCAGGCCGACCGGGCCGCGGTGAGCATGCTGCAGCAGATCCGCTCGATCGTGACCGATACCGTCACCGGCGGAACGCTCTCCCGACTGGCCGATGCCGGGATGTCACTGCAGCGCGACGGCTCGATCACACTCAATGCAAACACCTTCGCCTCGGCCGCGAGTTCGCCCACAAATCTGCAGGCGCTTTTCGCGGCGACGGGTGGCGGCACCGGCAGCACGACCGAAGGCCTGATGCTGCGATTTCGAGCACTTGCCGACGGTATGACCGGCACCAACGGCGCGCTCACCGCGGCCTCGGACAACTGGGCGGCACGCAAGAAAAACAACCAGACCCGACAGGACTCGATTCAGGTTCGCCTGGACTCGCGTCAGGCTGCCCTGCTGAAGCAATACAGCGCCCTGGATGCAAAACTCGCCGCTGCTCAGCAAAGCAGCTCGCAACTCGCCAGCGCGCTGGCCGGGCTGCCGAAATAAAGAAAAATATTGTCTGGCTGGCTAAAGTCCTGGACCGTGGCTGCCGTTAATTGATTCATCACGGTCCTCAAACGGTACGCCATCATGTTCGGTCTTGCTGCTAAAGCCTCAAATGCCTACCGCAACCTTGCCGCCGAAAGCTCGGCGCTCGGTGCAGACAGACACCAACTGATCTGCCTCCTGTTTTCGGGCACCCTCTCGGCCATCGGCCAGGCCCGTGCGGCCCTTGCAAAGGGGGATATCGGCATGAAGGCCGAGGCCTCCTCGAAAGCCATCCGACTGGTCGATGAAGGTCTGAAGGTCGCAGTCAACCGCTCTGTCGGCCAGATGGGCGAGTCGCTCTACCAGCTCTACGAATACTGCACACGCCGTCTGCTGCAAGGTCATCTCAAAAACGATGACGCTGCCTATGCAGAGGTGGCCCGCCTGCTCGGCGAAATCGATGCCGGCTGGCGCTCGATTTCGCCGGCAACCAAATCAGTACCGTCCGAGGCCAAGCCCGCGCTGAGGCAGGCTGCATGACGCTCGCGTTCGTTGAATCCGAAATTACGCGACTGATCGGCCTGTACACCGCGATTGAACGCGCCAGTGACGACATGCTCTCGGCAGCGCTGCAAAGTGACTGGGAAACGGTCAACACCGTCCAGGCCAGGTGCGCGCTGCTGATCGATCAGGTGCGCCGACTCAATGCGCGCGTCGTGCTGTCGCGCAAGGATCAGAGCGCGAAGATGAAGCTGATGCGCCAGATCGTCCAGAACGAAGCCCATGTCAGGCGGCTGGCCCACCCCTGGACCGAACGGTTCGACACGATGATGTTCGGTGGCACACCCAGCTCTGACGAATCTCAACAGGCAGCCTGACGGCAAGCACCACACATGTCGAATGCCGCAATGACCGCTCTGCACAGACCCGAGACAGATGATCAATTGTTGCGCGAGTACCGCATCGTTGAACCTGCAGAGCGGGCGCGTCTGTTGGCCGAACTCGTGAGTACCGGCGATCAGATCGCCATCTACGAGAACCTCGATGCCCAGCCATGCCTCAAATCGAGGCTACTGGCCTATGACCCGACTCGCGACAGCCTCGAATTCGAGATTTTACCGAAGCAAAATCACAGCGCCGATTTCGGCGCAGGCAGTCAGGCGGTTGCGGTTGCAGTAATGGCCAAGGTCAAACTGCAGTTTGATATCGGTCCGCTCAAGATCGATGTCGAAGCGAAAAAGTTCCGGATCAAGGCACCGAGCTCGGTCGTTCGACTGCAACGCCGTGATGCGTTTCGGGTGCTTCCTCCCCGAGAGGCGGGTGCGCAGCTCTTTGTCCGCGAGGCCATCACCGACCGCAACGAATGGCGCACACCGGTGCTTGACCTGTCAGCGACCGGACTGTCGTTTCAGTGGGGCCAATCGACACCGCCCACGCCCGGGAAGATTCTCCAGTCCTGCCGCCTTGAGCTGGCAGGCGTTCCTGCCATCGCGTGTCAGTTGTTCGTCATCAACACGACGGCAGAGGAACCGCTGGGGAGCGGAATTACGCGAATCGGCAGTGAGTTCATCGGCCTCGATTCATCGGCCGCACGGGCAATCCAGATTTATGTGAACGCTGCGCAGACGCGCTCTCGAGCCCGAAGGCCAGTTCTGGGCTGATTGCCGCCCTGGCGCTGACGCCAGGAAACTGCATCAGACCGACATGTTCATGATGTCGGTATAGGCAGACACCAGACGGTTGCGCACGGCAAGTGCTGCCTGAAATCCGATCTGCGACTTTTGCATCGCGAGCATGGTCTCTTCGATGCCGACCCCTTCAACCCCGGCCTGAAACTGCTTCTGCAGTGCGGACGACTGCTGCTGCGTCTGCGAAACCGACTTCAGCGCATCGCCCAATGCGTTGGCAAAAGACGCGCCGGCGACCGCACCCTTGGTTGCAACAGGCGATCCCGACTGAGTTGCGCTCTGCAGCGATTGCAGCATACCGGTGGTCATCCTGACATCCATGATCGGCTCCCAAGAAAAGGGGATTAGACGAGTCTGGATCGTAACGAGGCGCAGGAAAACTTAAGCGTCGAAAACCCCGGCGGACATCCCGCTTATCGGGCTCAAGTTCGGCATCAGGGCCGACACAATGGTCGGCAGCATGCAGTCTCTTCAACCTTGTCTTTCTTTTCATTCACTGATCGATGGCTAACGAATCCCAGACCACCTTTGGCGCCTTGCCAATGCGCAACAAGCTGATGCTCGCGATCGGCGCGGCTGCGATGGCGGCGATCATTGCGGCGGCGGCGATGTGGGCCCAAACCCCTGATTATCGTGTGCTCTTTTCGAATCTGTCTGACCGCGACGGCGGCGCTGTGGTCGCGGCGCTCTCGCAAATGAATGTCCCCTACAAGTTCTCCGAGGGCGGGGGCGTCATCATGATTCCGGCCGACAAGGTCCATGACACACGCCTGCGTCTGGCCTCTCAGGGACTGCCCAAGGGCGGGACGGTCGGATTCGAACTGGTCGAGACTCAGAAGTTCGGCACCACCCAGTTTCAGGAACGACTCAACTATCAGCGTGGCTTGGAAGGCGAACTGGTTCGCTCGATCACCGCCTTGTCGGCGGTATCCAGCGCACGGGTCCATCTCGCTTTGCCCAGCGCCAACGGGTTTTTTCGTGAGCAGCAAAAGCCCTCGGCATCGGTACTGCTGACGGTGCATCCCGGTCGAGCGCTGGAACGCTCGCAGGTCGCAGGCATCGTGCATCTGGTCGCCTCATCGGTGCCCGAAATGTCGATCAAGGATGTCAGTGTGCTCGACCAGTCGGGCGCGCTGCTGTCGAGTGCGTCCGAACCCGGCCAGACCGGCGGGCTCGACTCGAACCAGCTGCAGTATCTGCGCTCGATGGAGCAGTCGTACATCGCCCGCATCCTCGAGATCGTCGAGCCGATCGTGGGCCGCGGTAATGTCAAGGCCCAGGTCAATGCCGATGTCGACTTCACGATGTCGGAGTCGACCGCCGAACAATACCGGCCGAATCAGGGTACCGAGCCGGCGGCCGTTCGCAGCCAGCAAATCAATGAATCGGCCGCCGGTTCAGGCGCTGCCGCCTCGGGTGTGCCTGGCGCAATGTCCAACCAGCCGCCCACATCGACCGCGTCGCCGGTCAATGGCGCGGCCCAACCCCTGTCGCAAAATCAGGGCGCTGCAGGGCAAGGCGGCAAAGATTCACGACGCGAGTCGACCACCAACTTTGAAGTCGACAAAACGGTCAAGGTGGTTCGCAACGCCAGCGGCGCTGTCAAACGTCTGACGGCTGCCGTGGTCGTCAACCACAAGCGCACGGTCGATGAAGAGGGCAAGGTCACCTACACCGCGCTCGAAGCCAAAGATGTCGACCAGATTCAATCGCTGGTTCGAGAGGCCATCGGCTTCAACAAGGAACGCGGTGATGCGCTGAACGTGGTCAATGCGCCCTTCTCGGTCGAAGATGTGCCCAAGACCGAGGCGATTCCACTGTGGAAGGATCCGGACGTCGTAGCGCTTGCTCGCAGCATCGGACTGCAACTCGGACTGGTGCTGCTCGGCCTGGTGGCACTCTTTGGCGTGATCAAGCCCGCACTCAAGCGCCCGGCGCCGCTGCCGGGTAGCCCTGCTGCTGCCGGCGGCACCTCGGCCGTGGTGGGCGATGACATCGCCCTGCCCGCTCCGACCGCGGCCGGCATGAGCCCGATTCAGCTGCCGGGCGGCCCGCCCGAGAATCTTGTTCAGCTGGCACGCGACAACCCGGCGACCGTCGCCAACGTCGTGCGCTCCTGGGTCAACGCCTGAAACCTTCACTGCCATCAAATTTTGAACGCCCGAATTTCCAATCTCTCTTTGTCAGCCGGCACACCAGACTCTCATGGATGATCAGGGACTCGAACGCAGCGCGATCCTTCTGCTGACCCTCGGCGAGGAAGTCGCCTCGGAGGTCTTCAAGCACCTGTCTCCCAAGGAGGTGCACAAGATCGGCGAGGCAATGACCCGCATTCGCACCGTACCGCCGGAGAAGGTGACCTCGGTACTCGACCGCTTCAGTGCCGAAGCCGGCCAGAACCGTTCGCTGGTGGCGGACAACGACGAATATGTGAAGTCGGTGCTGCGCAAGGCGCTCGGCGATGAGCGCGCCGGACTGCTGATCAACCGCATCCTGCAGGGCAGCGACACCAGCGGCATCGAGAGCCTGAAATGGATGGACTCCGAGTCGGTCTCGGAGCTGGTGCGCAACGAGCATCCGCAGATCATCGCGTCGATTCTGGTGCACCTCGAACGCGACCATGCCGGCGAGATCCTCTCGAAGCTGCCGCCCCGCATCCGCAGTGAAGTGGTGCTGCGGATCGCCACGCTCGACAGCATCCAGCCCAATGCCCTGCGAGAGCTCAACGATGTGCTGTCACATGTACTGGCCGGCGCCGACAAGCTCAAAAAAGCCGCACTGGGCGGATCGAAAGTGGCCGCTGAAATTCTCAACGGCCTGGGCACCAAGCTCGAAGGCGAAGTGCTCGATGCGGTGCGCGACTCGGACGAGACCCTGGCGCAGGCCATCCAGGACCAGATGTTCACCTTCGATGATGTGGTCAAGCTCGAAGACCGTGCGATTCAGACCGTGCTGCGTGAGGTGCCGGCCGACGGACTGGTGATTGCACTGAAGGGTGCGCAGGGCGAGATCCGCGAAAAATTCCTCAAGAACATGTCGCAGCGTGGCGCCGAAGCCATGCGCGAGGACCTCGAGTCACGCGGCCCGGTGCGGGTCTCGGAAGTCGAGACTCAACAGAAGGAAATCCTGAAAGTGATCAGACGACTGGCCGATTCCGGCGAGATTTCGATCGGAGGCGGAGGTGGCGAAGATGCCTTCATCTAGTCGAATCGTCTTCTCCGAGGATGTCATCGGAGCGTCGCCCTGGCGACCCGAGACCATCGAAGGCGATCGGCGCAACGGCAACGACCGGCGCAGTGCCGCTGAGCGCCGTGCGGCGGAAGAAAAGCAGCCTGAGCCCACTTATGAAGACGGCCTGCGCGACGGCAGGGCGCTGGGCCTTGAGCAGGCGCGTCGCGAATCGGCCGCTGCACTGCGCGCTCAGCTGCAGAACATCGCCGAGCAAGGCGACCAGCTGCTGGGCGCTCTCACCGCACAATTGGCGGGGATTCAGGAGTCGGCAGCCCACGAGATCACGATGCTGGCCATCGAGATCGCCCGCAGTGCGGTGGGCGCTGCGCTGCGCATCAACCCCGAGCTGATCGTCCCCGCCGTGACCGAGGCGCTTGCCCTGATTACCGATGAGAACGCACGCCCGACGATCCGGGTCAATCCGGCTGATGCCAGTCTGCTCAATGAGCACCTGAGCCCGCTGCTGACTGCGCGCGGCGCGCAACTCATGCCTGACCCGAGAGTCGCTCGCGGCGGCTGCCTGATCGACACCTCTAAAGCGAGTGTCGATGCGACGCTGCAGACCCGCTGGCAACGCTCGATTGCCGCGCTCGGGATCGACGACACCTGGGTAGAGACATGATCCATTCGGCCCCTGCCCCCGCCCGGCTTGCCACCGATCAGGACTGGAGCAATCTCTTCGGCAACCTGCGCACCTGTGCCGCCGGCGGCTCACGCCAGACGGTCACAGGGCGCCTGACCCGCGTGGCAGGTCTGGTTCTGGAGGCCAGCGGCCTGCGGCTTCCGGTCGGTTCGATTTGCATGATCTCGCCCGAAAGCAGCTCGGCGGTCGATGCGGAAGTCGTCGGCTTCTCGGATGACCGGCTGTTTCTGATGCCACTGGCTGAAACCGTCGGACTGCGGCCCGGTGCGCAGGTCGTGCCGATCGAAGATCCGATCGTCACGCCCAAGCTGCTGGGCGCCAATCATCCGTGGCGCCGCGCCGAAGACCGATCGCGCTGGCTGCCCAATGGCGAGGCCCTTCTCGGGCGCGTCGTCGATGCACTTGGCCGTCCTCTGGACGGGCTGGGCTCGCTCGATCACAGCGAACGCGCGCCAATCCTGGCACGGCCGATCAATGCCATGCACCGCGCACCCGTGCGCGAGCCGCTCGATACCGGCGTACGTGCGATCAATTCGCTGCTCACCGTCGGTCGCGGGCAGCGACTCGGTCTGTTTGCCGGTTCAGGCGTCGGCAAGAGCGTTCTGCTCGGCATGATGGCGCGATACACCGCAGCCGACGTGACCGTGGTCGGCCTGATCGGCGAGCGCGGTCGCGAGGTCAAGGAATTCATCGAGGACATCCTCGGCCATGAGGGCCTGGCGCGCGCGGTCGTGGTTGCCGCGCCCGCCGACTGCTCGCCGGTGCTGCGGATGCAGGGCGCGGTCTATGCCACCTCGATTGCCGAACATTTCCGGGATAAAGGCCTCAACGTTCTTCTGCTGATGGATTCGCTGACCCGTTATGCGATGGCCGCTCGCGAGGTTGCGCTGGCCATCGGCGAGCCACCGGCCACCAAAGGCTATCCGCCATCGGTTTTCGCGCGCCTGCCGGCACTGGTCGAGCGGGCTGGCAACGGCCGGGTCGGCGGCGGCTCGATCACCGGTTTCTATACCGTGCTCACCGAAGGCGATGATCAACAGGATCCGATCGCCGACGCGGCACGAGCCATCCTTGACGGCCACCTCGTCCTCGATCGATCGCTTGCCGAAGAGGGACACTATCCGGCGATCGACATCGAGCAATCGATCTCGCGGGTGATGCATCAGGTGACCGACCCGGAGCATCTTCAACTCGCCCGCCGACTGAAGGCCTTGTGGAGTCGATACCGGCGCAGCCGCGATCTGATTTCGGTCGGCGCCTATGTGCAGGGCAGCGACCCGCAAATTGACATGGCGATTGCAATGATGCCGCGAATTTCTGCGCTGCTTCAGCAGGGCATGACCGAGGGGTCGAGCTTCGAGGACAGCCGGGCAGCGCTCGAGGCGCTGATCGCGCCTTCCATCGGGCTCGGTTTCGGCGCGCATGATGTGAGCGGTCATCAGTGATGGATGCACGCATCCTTCAGTTGCTGATCGACCGCGCCGAGGAGCAGCGCGACGATGCGGCCAGGCTGTCGTCTCAAGCGCGGCGCGAGCGTGACGCCGCCGAGGCAACGCTGCGCACCCTGACCGATTACCGGGACGAGTCGCTCAATCGCGGCCCGACCCGAGGCGGGCAGCTCGTCAATGTCGAGCAGATCAAGATCGCCGGCTACTTCGACAACCGCCTGATTGCAGCCATCAAGCAGCAGTCGGGCACGCATGCCGAGCACGAAGAGCGCGTGGGCGCGCGAGACACCGATCTGCGCGAAATGCAGCGACGGCTCAAGGCCCTCGAGACGCTGTCACAACGGCGCACGACGGCTGCCGAAAAAACCAGAGCACGTCGCGAGCAGCGACAGCTCGATGAATTCGCCAATGACATTGCAGCCCGACGCGGGCCAGGCAAGGAGCCAAGATGAGCATCGATACCCGCAACCTCGAATCCGGCGCACGCGTTCGAACCGGTTCGCCTAATGCCAGCCCAGGCACGAGCGGGCAGTCGGACAACAGCTTCGCGCAGTTCCTTTCGGCCGCCGATACCCGAGCGTCAGCAAAACCCGAATCGATCGCGCCTCGCGTCGAAGATAAGGTCTTGATGCAGCGTCGCAACGATGACAGCGCCCAGGCTCGCCGACAGGTCGAGCGCCAGCGCGACGCAGGCAAAGCGCCCAATGCCAACGCGAAGCCGGTAGAAAAAGCCGCCGACGAGTCGCCATCGACCCAAGCGGTATCAAACACTGTCAAAGAGCTGGCAACGAAAGCTCAGGGACGCGGCCCGCGCGATCCGCAGGAAGCGAAGGGAGCACGCGGCCCCCAGGATTCAGATCAGACCGATGCATCGGCAGCCGACGCGGCCCAAACGCCTGAGGGCGCCGACAGCACTGCGCCCCAGGCAGCCAGGTTGCAGACGAGCGATGCTGACCAAGGCGATTTGCTCGAGGGTGAATCGGCGAGCCTTGAAGCGATCAAAGACCAGAGCGAGGACGGCACGGCGTCTGTCGCACGAAAAAAGGTCCTGGCCGACCAGGCCGCGAGCGCGGCGCAGGCCATGACCGTCGCGCAGCCGATCCCGGATGCAGTGATGGTCGCGACCGCTCAGACGGCACAGACACCTGGATCCGACAAAGCGCTGGCTGGGACATTCGCCAACAAGTCGGACAAGCCTGCGATCGACACAACAAGCGATACTGGCGCCAGGGTGCAGACCACGGCGACCGGTGCGCCTTCTGCCGGTGCCGCCGGTGCTGCAGGTGCTGCAGGTGCTGCAGGTGCTGGTGGCCGGCACATTGCAGGCGCCGGTACTGCAACGCCAGCTGGCCATGATCGTCATGGCCCTGGGCGGCCAGCCGCAGATGCCGCCGGCGCGGCCTTGTCTCAGGCGCTGCGCGATGCACAGGCCGCTAACGCTGGCAACAACGCATTGCCTGTCGAGACTGGCGTCAAGCCCCTCACCGACAACGCCGTGATGGGCCTGAGTGGCCGCCAGCAAGGCGACGGACCTCAAGGACCGTCGCCTGCACGCCTCACCGATCAGGGGTCGGTGCCGCCCGGCAGCTTCGCCGCCCTGCTTCGATCGGCCGAAGGACCCGGCGAGACCCGCAACGAGGCACTGAACCGCCCACAGAGTTTTCCGATCACCGTCCCCTTCGACGATCCCCGCTTCGGCGGCGCACTCTCGGAGAGGGTGCAATGGCTGGTGAAAGAGGGCATCCAGTCTGCCGAACTGACGCTGCATCCGCAGGACATGGGCCCGATCCGGATCGAAATGTCGATCGACGGCACGGCAGCCTCGATCGATTTCGCAGCAACCCAAGCCGATACCCGAGCAGCCATCGAGCAGGCTCTGCCTCGCTTGCGGGATTTGCTGGCCGATCAGGGCCTTGAGCTCGGGGGGACGCAGATCGGTGCGGACACCAGCCGACAGGACAACCCTGGCCAGCGGGCGCGATCTTCGCCGGGTGAGACTCGCACGGCGACGGTCAGCATCCCCGACGCCACATCGGACGGTGTGCCGGTGAGCACCATGCCTGCCCCAAGGCGAAATGCCGCAGGCCGGATCGACCTCTTTGCCTGATCAGGGTAAACGCTCGCGATGAGGCGTTGAAATGCACAGACCGCACAGCGCTTATCGACGCTTCACATGACTCAAGGTTTCCTATGATCGGTTCATGCCTGCAGGCCAGTCCTGCCGCTGAACGATGGAAACCCAATGAGCGACGCGAGCAAAAAAACCGACGACAGCAAAGACGGCGAAGACGGTGGCAAGCCCAAAGCCGGCAAGAAAAAGCTGTTCATCATCATCGGCGCGGTCGTCCTGCTGCTTGGCGGCGGCGGAGCGGCCTGGTTCGTCATGGGCCGCGCAAACCACGATGAAGCGGCCGACGAAGCTGCCGCGGCCAAGGCCGAAGAAAAGCTCAAGGCCGCCCGAAGCTTTGTGACGCTTGAACCCTTCGTGGTCAATCTGGCCGACACCGATCTCGATCGCTATACGCAGATCGGCGTGGTGATCGAAGTCGAAAACGCCGAAGCAAACAAGAAAGTGGCCGATCGGATGCCAGCGATCCGCAACGGCATCCTGCTGCTGATTTCCTCGAAAATGGCCGCCGATCTGACCTCCCGGGAAGGCAAGGAAAAACTTGCCGCAGAGATTGCCATATCGGCCGGCAAGGATCTCGGCTGGACACCGCCCGATCCAAATGCTCAAAGCGACGAAGGCGACGAAGAGCCTGACCCCAAAACCAAGGACAAGAAGTCGGACGACAAGGCCAAAAAGCCATCGGACAAGAAAGCCAAGCCGGCCAAGCCCAAGGCCGAGCCGCCGTCGAATCCGGTTACGGCGGTCCACTTCGCTTCGTTCATCGTCCAGTAAAGCGCCATGGCCGAACAGTTCCTGTCACAAGAAGAAGTCGATGCCCTGCTCGAAGGCGTCGACGACGCACCGGTCGGGCAACCCGAAGGCTTCAAGGGTCCGGTCGTTTACGACCTTGCCAAGCAGGAGCGCATCGTCCGCGGTCGGATGCCGACGCTGGAGATCATCAACGAGCGCTTCGCACGCAATCTGCGCATCGGTCTGTTCAATTTCATGCGCCGCAACCCAGAGATCTCGATCGGTCCGATCAAGGTGCAGAAGTACAGCGCCTTTCTTCGCAGCATCGCCGTGCCGGCCAATATCAATGTGGTCGCTGTCAAACCGCTGCGAGGCAGCGGCCTGGTCATCTGCGACCCCAAGCTCGTCTTCACCGTCATTGACAATATGTTCGGCGGCAACGGTCGCATGCCCTACCGGATCGAAGGTCGCGACTTTTCGCCCACCGAGCAGCGCATCATCCAGCGCATGCTCGATGTGACGCTCGAGGAGTACCGCAAGGCCTGGGCGGGGATCTATCCGCTGAGCCTCGAATACACCCGCTCCGAAATGAATCCGCAATTCGCCACTGTCGCTACGCCTGGGGAAATCGTGGTGGCAACCACCTTCTCGCTGGAGGTCGGCGAACTCGGCGGCGATCTGCAGATCTGCATTCCGTATTCAACGCTCGAGCCGATCCGCGACGTGCTGTATTCGGCGCTGCAGGGCGACTCGATCGAAACCGACAAGCGATGGGTGAGCCTGCTCACGCAGCAGATCAAGGTTGCCGAAATCGAGCTGTCGGCCGAGCTCGGCTATGCCAACGCAAACATCGGCGAACTGATGGCGCTGCAGGCAGGCGACTTCATCGAGCTCGAATTGCCCGAAAAGATCGTTGTCAAGTCCGATGGCGTGCCGGTCTTCGATTGCCGCTACGGCGTCTCGAACGGTCACTACGCAGTCCGGGTCCAGGACATTCTCAGCACACCGCAAGCGCAATGACGCCTCACCAGGCGTCGCCAGGGAGCAAGACATGAGCACAGATCAGAACGGCGCAGGCGACCAGGACGCGCTCGCGGACGAATGGGCGGCAGCACTGGCCGAACAGGAGCCTGCGAACAAGGCAGCAGAGGCGCTGCCGGCCGAGCGCGTCTCGGACGCGAGCCATATGTTCCCGCAGCTCGCTGGCACCCCGGCAGGTCAGGATGCCCGCCAGGACATCGACATGATCCTGGACATCCCGGTTCAGCTGACGGTCGAACTCGGGCGCACCAGAATTCCGATCAAGCACATCCTGCAGCTGGCGCAGGGCTCGGTGATCGAGCTCGATGCGCTGGCCGGTGAACCGATGGATGTGCTGGTCAACGGCTGCCTGATCGCCCAGGGCGAGGTGGTGGTGGTCAACGACAAATTCGGTATCCGACTCACCGACATCGTCACGCCTTCCGAGCGCGTGCGCCGTCTGAACAGCCGCAGCTGAGATGCAGGACGCCCCCTCGGTCTGGCCGGCGCTCGCTGCGTTTGCAGCCGTGGTCGCTCTGATCCCGATTGCCCTGTGGATCCTCAAGCGACTGCAGGCAGGCAGCGCAGGATCAACCCGTTCGATCACGATGATGGGCGGCCTGACGCTCGGTCCGCGCGAAAGAATCGCGATCATCGAAACGCAGGGACGGCGCTGGATGATCGGCGTGACCGGGCAATCGATCTCGCTGCTCGCTGAACTCGACGCAAGTCAATCGTCCGATGGCAGGGCCGACAGCAAGGCCGATGGCGCAGGCGCTGCCTTGCAGACTGCCGCCTTGCCTGGCCAGGCGGCGTTTTCCGATCTGCTGGATCGATTCAAGAAGCGTGGTTGAGATCATGATGCGCCGAAACGCCCTGCCACTGATTGCCGCCCTGTCGATGCTGGCACTTGCCGGCCCGGCCGTGGCGCAGAACGTTCTGTCGGTCAATGCCGCGCCGTCTGCCGCCGGCGGCACGACCTATTCGTTGCCGATCCAGACGATGCTGGCCTTTGCGACGCTGTCGTTTCTGCCGGCCATCCTGCTGCTGATGACCAGCTTCACCCGGATCGTGATCGTGTTGTCGCTGGTGCGTCAGGCACTCGGCCTGCAAAGTGCGCCGCCCAACCAGGTGATCATCGGCATGTCGCTCTTTCTGACGCTGTTCGTCATGGGCCCGACACTCGACAAGATCTACAAGGACGCTTACCAGCCCTACTCCGAGCAGAAGATCGGCTTTGAAGCAGCCCTGGACAAGGGCATCGATCCGCTGCGCGCCTTCATGCTGCGCCAGACCCGCGATACCGATCTCAGCGTCTTCGCCCGCATCGCCAAAGTCGATGCCAAGCAGTCTCCCGAGACCATGCCGATGCGGGTGCTGATTCCGTCTTTCGTCACCAGTGAGCTGAAAACCGCCTTTCAGATCGGCTTTCTGGTGTTCATACCGTTTCTGATCGTCGACCTGATCGTGGCATCCATCCTGACGTCCATGGGCATGATGATGCTCTCGCCGGTGCTGGTCGCCCTGCCCTTCAAACTGATGCTGTTTGTGCTTGCCGATGGCTGGACCCTGCTGGTCGGCTCGCTGGTGGCAAGTTTCGGCTGATTCGAGGACCCCGTCATGACCCCGGAAACCGTTGTCACCATTGGCCGTCAGGGCCTTGAGCTGATGCTGATCGTCTCGGCGCCGCTGCTGCTGGTGTCGCTGGTGGTCGGTATCGCAGTGAGCTTCTTTCAGGCCGTCACACAGATCAACGAGCAGACGCTCTCGTTTCTGCCCAAGCTGGTCGGTGTCGGCATCACTGCCATCATCGCCGGGCCCTGGATGATGACAACGCTGGTCGACTATATTCAGCGCACGATCACGAGCATCCCGGCGCTCGTGGGCGGCGGCTGACAGCGCCCGACGTGGTCTCATTCACCGACGCCGAGTTGCAGGCCTGGCTTGCGGCGTTTGTGCTTCCCTTCTTCCGGATCCTGGCGCTCTTCAGCGCCGCACCGGTTCTCTCGATCCGCAGCATTCCGGCTCGAGCGCGGGTGGGGGTCTCGGCACTGCTGTCTGCCACCATGGCACCTGCAAGCCTCGGCGGCTCGGGAATCGAACTGATCTCGCTGACCGGCCTGGGATTTGCGATGCAGGAAATCGCCGTCGGCCTGGCCATCGGCTTTTCGGCTCGGCTGGCGTTCGCCGCCTTCGGTCTTGCAGGCGAAGTGATCGGACTGCAGATGGGCCTGTCTTTCGCAGGATTCTTCGACCCTCAGGGCGGCCAGGGCAATGCAGTCGGCAGCTTCATGAATACCACCGCCACCCTCACCTTCGTGGCAATGAACGGCCCACTGCTGCTGATCGCGGCCACCTTGCGCAGCTTCGACAGCCTGCCGATCGGACGAGTCGCCTTCGATTTTGCAGGACGTTTCAACCCGATTGCGTTGGGGGCAGAGATCTTCGCGCTCGGGCTGCTGATTGCCCTGCCCTTTCTGGCGGCAATCATGTTCATCAATCTGCTGCTCGGGGTGATGTCGCGCGTGGCACCGCAACTGAGTCTGTTTTCGATCGGATTTCCGATCACAATCAGCATGGGACTGGTGCTGCTCTTCATCAGCCTGCCCTGGATCGAGCGGCCGATGACTCAGGCGCTCACCCAGATCTTCACGATGTTCGGCAGCTGAATCCTCAGACCCGCGACAGCACCGGACCGGCCAGACGCAACTGGGCCAGCAATTGCGTGGCGATCTTTTGCAGCGGCAGCACTTCATGCACGGCGCCAGCGGCGATCGCCTCGCGCGGCATGCCGAACACCACGCAGCTGGCCTCATCCTGCGCAAAATTGTAAGCACCGGCTTCGCGCATCTTCAGCATGGCGTCAGCGCCATCGCGACCCATGCCGGTCAGCATCACGCCGATCGCATTTCGACCCACTTCATTGGCCACCGAGTTGAAGAGAACCTCCACCGATGGGCGATGACGATTGACCACCTCAGCATCGTTCACCTCGACCACATAGTTGGCGCCGCTGCGTCTCACGGCGAGGTGCCGACCGCCCGGGGCGATATACACATGGCCCGGCAGGATGCGTTCGCCGTGCTCGGCTTCTTTCACATGCATGCGACAGACCGAATTGAGTCGGTCAGCCAGACTGCGGGTAAATCCCGGCGGCATGTGCTGGGTCACCATGACAGCCGGGCAATCGGCCGGCAGCCCGCTCAACATTTCGCGAAGCGCCTCGGTGCCACCGGTGGAGGCGCCGATGGCGATCAGCTTTTCGGTACTGACCCTCGAGTAACTGATCGGCACTGCCTTGACCATCGGCGCAGCCGCATCGGCCGAGGACGGACCATGACCGGCTGCCCGCGGCGCGGCTGACGGCGGTGCCGGGCGCGCAACCGCACGACGATCAATTCTGACTTTCGCCGCGACACGTACCTTCTCGGTGATTTCCTTGGCCATCTCCTGCAGCCCCTGCGCGAGTCCGAGCCTGGGTTTGGCAACGAAATCGACCGCACCCAATTCGAGTGCTCGCAGCGTGGTTTCAGCGCCGCGCTCGGTCAGGGTCGAGACCATGACAACCGGCATCGGCCGCAGCCGCATGAGTTTTTCGAGGAAATCGAGTCCGTCCATCTTGGGCATCTCGACATCCAGCGTGATCACGTCGGGGTTGAGCTCCCGGATCATCTCGCGCGCCACCAGCGGATCGCTCGCCACACCGATGCAAGCCATATCGGGTTGCGAATCGATCAGCGTCGACAGGATGCTGCGCACCAGCGCGGAGTCGTCGACCACAACGACCCGGATCTTGCCTGTCGCGTCTTTCATCAATCAGTCCTCAAAACAGCTCGACACCGCCGGAGGCGGCAGCAGCAGGTTGGCGGCTCAGCTTGCCGCGGTAATCGGTTTCGGCAGTCGCAATCACATCGGACTGTGTCACCGCCAGCTTCTTGACCAGTGCCCGCCCACTGCCTGGGAAGAGGCAAACCTTGCGGGGACAGACATCGAGCACATCTCTCGAGACGATCGCAATCCTTTCGGTCGCCAGGAACTGCTCGACGAATTCAACGTTGCGTTCGCCGACATTCATGCAGGTGTAGTTGCGCATCACCTGGCCGCCGCCGAAAATCTTGGCCTGCAGCCGTTCGCGACGGGCGCCTCGCTTCATCATTTCGTTGATGAGCAACTCCATCGCAAAGACGCCATAGCGTCCGGCGCTGCCCCCCTCGGGCAGCATGAAGTGGTTCATGCCGGCCAGCCCGATCGAACGGTCGACCAGACAGGCCGCCACGCAGGACCCGAGCACCGTGGTCAGCAGCAGATCGTCGCCGGCATGCACGTAATACTCGCCCGGCATCAACTTGACGGTTTCAACGCCGAAGGCCGGATCATGAAAATAGGTCTGCGCTTCGAACTCACGATGAACGCGAGCGCGCAGCTTTGCCAGTCTGTCGAGACTGGCAGAGACAACCACCGCCGATTCAGTCATGACACCCATGGCGCCGCCCTGCCGACTTGAGTGCCACAGCGCTCATACACCGTCTTGCCGCGCAGCGAAAAAAGATCGGAGTGCGCTGAAAAATTCTCGGAATGACCAGCAAACAACAAGGCGCCGGGGCGCATCGCGCCATGCAGTCGCGCCAGCACATTGCGCTGGGTGCCCGCATCGAAATAGATCATGACGTTACGGCAGAAGACGACATCGAAGGGCTGCGTAAAGCGCAGTTCGTCATGCACGAGATTGAGCTGCCTGAACTCGACCATGCGAGTCAGTTCAGGGCGCACCCGCATCAGTCCGGCATTGGCACCACTGCCCTTGAGAAACCAGCGACGCATGCGTGTCTCGTCGAGCCCCTTGTCGGCACCCATCGAATAGACCGCGGCACGCGCAGTCTCAAGGACATCGGTATCGATGTCCGACGCGATGATGCTCACCTGGGCGCCAGTGCCCAGCGTCTCGAGCGCGGTCATCGCAATCGACCACGGCTCTTCCCCGCTCGACGCGGCAGCGCACCAGATCCGCACCGGACCGCTCTGCATCCGCAGGAAATCGGCCAAGAGCGGAAAGTGGTAGGACTCTCGGAAAAACGAGGTGAGATTGGTGGTGAGCGCATTGAGAAACGGCTGCCAGAGTGGCGAGTTGGCGGTCTCGATCGCATCAAGCAGGCTGCGGTAGTCGGGCAGACCATGCTCGCGCAGGACGCGAGCGAGCCGTCCCTGCACCATGCTTTGTTTGCTCGGCAACAGATGGATCCCGGCTCGGTCCTTGATGATCCGACAGGCTCGTTCGAAGTCGCCCGGCGCGAGCGCGGCGATGTGACCGACTGTCGAGGTCGCAGTCATGAGCGGTCTTCGTTCATTGGGTCAGGAGCCTGGTCAGGAGCCTGCTCAAAACTCTTCCCAATCATCGTCGGCGCGCCTGGGAGAGGACGGCGGTGATGACTGAGCGGGCGGCGATAATTGAGCGGGCGGCGTGATGCGCGGCGCTGCAGCAGCCGGACTGTCGGTTCGAACAACTGGCGGGCGAACCGGCTTGGCGGGTGTGGCAACCGAACGCGCAGCTGCAAGCGGCTTGCTTGCCGCCGCCGGACGAAATGGCGCCGGTTGGCCAGGCGTCAAGCTGTCGTTGAGCGATGCACCGCTCGAGCGGCCTGACATGCGAAAACTGTCGATCGCCTGGATCAGGCTGCGTGCCTGCTGTTTGAGGCTTTCAGCAGCCGCTGCGCTTTCTTCGACCAGCGCTGCGTTTTGCTGAGTCATACGGTCGAGCTGCCCGACTTCGTTGTTGACGTGGGCGATACCGGCACTTTGCTCGATGGTCGCCGACGAGATCTCGCCGATGATGTCGGTGACACGGCGCACCGAGGTGACGATCTCTTGCATCGTCGATCCGGCCTCCTGCACCAGGCGGCCTCCGGACTCGACCCGCTGCACGCTGTCGGTGATCAGGTCCTTTATCTGGCGGGCGGCTTCGGCACTGCGCTGAGCAAGGCTTCTGACTTCGGCGGCCACCACCGAAAAGCCACGTCCCTGCTCGCCGGCACGGGCAGCTTCCACCGCCGCGTTGAGCGCCAGAATATTGGTCTGGAATGCGATGCCGTCGATCACGCCGATGATGTCGGCAATCTTGTGCGAGCTGTCGCTGATCTCGCCCATGGTGGTGACCACCTGCTGCACGACATCACCACCACGGCGGGCGACTTCCGAGGCGCCAAGCGCAAGCTGGTTAGCCTGGCGGGCATTCGAGGCATTGGTATCGACCGTGCCGGCCATCTGCTCGACGCTGGTGGAGGTCTGCTGCAGGCTGGCGGCCTGCGCCTCGGTGCGCTGCGACAGATCACCGTTGCCCACTGCGATCTCGGTCGAGGCCACCGAGATCTGCTCGGCCGACACCTTGATCGTGCCGACCGTGCGCTCGAGCTGTTCGGCCATTCGAGACAGTGCCGCAATCAGCTGACCGACTTCATCGGTCGAAGGCGGCGGCAAGTCAACCCGAAGATCACCGGCGGCGATCGACTCGGCCGCCTTGCGGGCAGCCTCAAGCGGCACGATCAGGCGACGGTTCAGGCTGAGCGCGAGCGCGAACAGCAGCGCAAGTGAAATCAGGGTCGAACCCCAGATGACCGGCAGCGCCATGCCAGGCGAGGCGGCATTGGCAGCCACCGACGGCCTGGCATCACGGCTGTCGCCGGAGGTGGCGCCGGCGGCAACGCGAGCCGAAGCGGCCTCCTTGCGCAAGCTCGCGATCTCGTTGTCGAAGCGATGCGAGAGCACCGTGACCAGCGCACACAGCGCCAGCATCAGGATGCCCGCGATCGCCGGCAGGATCAGCAGCTTGATTCGCAGCTTCATGTTGACCTCAACATTAAAAACATTGGTTTTGACAGCCGAATTTGGACGCAGGCTCTCAGGCCAGCGCCATTTCCGCGGTACCCATGAGCTTTTCGATGGCAATCAGAATCAGCATCCGATCGTTGAGCGTGCCCAGGCCGGTGATGTAGCTCGAGTCGACCACCGAATCGATCTCGGGCGTGTCGCGAATCTGGTCGGGCGACAGCTCCATCACGTCGGACACCGAGTCGACCACCATGCCGACCACGCGTGCGCCGAGATTCAGGATGATCACCACCGTGAAGTCGTTGTATTCGGCCGAACCGAGCCCGAACTTGAGGCGCATATCGACGATCGGCACGATGACTCCGCGCAGATTGACCACCCCTTTGATGAACGACGGCGCATTGGCGATCCGGGTTGGCTGTTCATAGCCGCGGATCTCCTGCACCTTCAGGATATCGATGCCGTACTCCTCCTCGCCGAGCCGGAAGGTGAGGTATTCACGAGGCCGCTCGGCCAGTGCGTTAGCGCGTGCATTCATGGCGTGTCTTGCCTTTCCGTTTCGGTTAATGACGCACGCGGCGAACCAGCCACGACACGTCGAGGATCAATGCCACCCGTCCATCGCCCAGGATCGTTGCCCCGGACACGCCGGGCACCTTGCGATAGTTGGCTTCAAGGTTCTTCACCACCACCTGATGCTGACCGATCAGATCGTCGACCAGCAGGGCGATCCGACCGCCTTCGGCCTCTACCACGATCATGATCCCGCCGCTGTGTTCCACCGAGCGCGGCACGTCGAACAGTTCATCGAGTCGCACCAGCGGCAGATATTCGTTGCGTACCTCCACCACCCGGCCGGTACCGCCCACCGATTTCACATCGCTGGCAGTCATGTGAATCGATTCGACAACCGAGGCAAGCGGCACGATGTAGGTTTCGTCGGCCACGCCGACCGACATGCCGTCCATGATCGCAAGCGTGAGCGGCAGTCGAACCGAGACCCGCATGCCCTGGCCCTCGACCGAATCGATCTCGACCGAGCCACCAAGCGACGTGATATTGCGTTTGACGACGTCCATGCCGACACCGCGTCCGGACACATCGGTGACCTCGGCGGCGGTTGAAAATCCGGGCGCAAAGATCAGCCCGTAGACCTCAGCATCGCTCATCGAGTCGCTCACACTCAGACCGCGCTCGCGGGCCTTGGCAAGCAGCTTGCCGCGATTCAGGCCGCGTCCGTCGTCACGAACCTCGATCACGATCGAGCCACCCTGATGCGCCGCGGCAAGTGTCACCGTGCCGTGCTCGGGTTTGCCGGCGGCAATCCGGTCTGCGGGCATCTCGATGCCGTGGTCGGCCGAGTTGCGCACGAGGTGGGTCAGCGGATCGGTGATCTTTTCGATCAGCCCTTTATCGAGTTCGGTGTCTTCACCGATGGTGTGCAATTCGAGCTTTTTGCCCAGGCGGCCCGACAGATCGCGCAGCATGCGTGGAAAGCGATTGAAGACCGCCGTCATCGGGATCATGCGAATCGCCATGACGGCTTCCTGCAGCAGCCTGGTGTTGCGCTCGAGGTCAGTCAGGGCAGTGGCCATCGCCTGATGAACGACCGCGTCGAGGCCGCGCCCGGTCTGCGCCAGCATCGCCTGAGTGATCACCATCTCGCCGACCAGATTGATCAGCTGGTCGACCTTCTCGGTCGGCACGCGAATCGTCGAGGATTCGAGGTTGGCGCTGGCAGGTGCCGAGCGATCGGCGGAGCGCGCCGCCTCAGCCTTGGGCGCCGCCACAACCAGCGCCTCGGGCGCAGGCACCTCGACAGCAACCGGCACCGGCAGATCCTCAAAGAAGCCGAAGGTCGGGTCGGATTCGGGCGCGGCAGTCGAGGCGGCAGTCGAGGCGGCAGTAGCGACGGGGGCAGGAGCGGGGGCGGGGGGAGCGCCAAGCTCGCGAATACTGACCTGTTCGCGCGACACATGAAACGAAAAGAGATCAAGCAGATCACTGTCGGTGACGGTACTCACCACCCGGAAATGACGGGTCTTCGAGGCGTCGGGCTGACCGTCGTCGGTCGGCTCGATCGTCCCCAGGCCCGGAATCTCGCTGAACAGCTCGACCACATTGTCGGCAAATTTCGGCTGATCGAGTGGACCGATGGCGATGTCGAGCACCCGTTCGCCGGGCGCAGTCGGTGTGGCTGCGACGCTTGTGCCCGCCGAGACCGGCGTTTCGGTGACTGCCACTGAAACCGGCGCCGCGGCAACCGTGCCGTGTGCAAACGCGCCGATGCGCGCGACCAGTTCGGTGCAATCGATGCCCGGGTCGGCGCCGCTCTGACGGCTCGCCAGCAGATGCTTGAGCACATCGCCCGACTCGAGCAGGGTGTCGATCATCCCGCTGGTGATGGCCAGCTCGCGGCGGCGAAGGCGGTCGAGCAGCGTCTCCATGACATGCGTGAGATCGGCCACATCCTGAAACCCGAAAGTCGCCGCGCCACCCTTGATCGAGTGCGCACAACGAAAGATCGCATTGAGCGACTCGTCATCGGCATTCGATTCGTCGGTATCGAGCAGCAGGGCCTCCATGTTGGTGAGGTTCTCACCGGCCTCTTCATAAAAGACGCCATGGAACTGCGACAGGTCGAAGACATCGCCCGAGGACTCGCTGGTATGGGTATCACTCATCGTCGATTCCTGATGGGCTAGTGGGGCAAGACTTTGCTGATGATCTCGAGCAGCTTTTGCGGATCGAAGGGCTTGACCATCCAGCCTGTCGCGCCCGCGGCACGCCCCGCCTGCTTCATCTCATCGCTCGACTCGGTGGTGAGCATCAGGATCGGCGTGCGCTTGAAGCGATCGACGCCGCGCAACTCGCGAATCAGGGTCAGGCCGTCCATGCGCGGCATGTTCTGATCGGTCAGCACCAGGTCGACATGACGGTCGCCGAGCTTGTCGAGCGCGTCCTGTCCGTCGATGGCCTCGATCACGTCGTAGCCCGAACTGCGCAAGGTGAAGGACACCATCTGGCGCATCGATGCCGAATCGTCCACCGCAAGAATCGAAGCCATTTTCACTGTGTGTACCCCTAGAAAAGTTCGACCGAGCCCGCGTCGACCGCGCGCTGGGCAACCGGACACGGACGGACAACCCACTCGACGTCACGACCCTCCTCATCGCCGCTCAATGCCAGGTTGCCGAGGCATTCGGCCACCGAAGACAGGCGCAGGCGCGAGTGGGTGATCAATTGGGAGGCCATATCTTCGAATTGCAGTGCCGTCATGGCACGTCTCATTTCGGTGAGCAATGCATCTCGCTCCTCGCTCGGCGGCATGTCGACCTGACTGCTCACCGCGTGGGAGAAATGCGCTGACAGCTGCGTGACGGCATCCATCAGAAGACGCTGCAGACGGTCGAGTTCAGTGCCGGCTGCCATCAGCTCATCCTGAAGGTCCGCCACCAAGCTGCGCGGTACCGTGACAAGTCCCATGCCTGCTTCATCGATTCCCATTGGCCCTGCTTCATCACGTATTGATCGGCATATCGTGCGTGCTAACATCAATCGGATCGCTTACCTGCCCCTGGGCTTCCGATGTGTCATTCTCAGACACGGTTTCGTCCGGGCAACCCCTGAAAAGCACCGGTGCATCCCACCAATTCCGCGAGCAGTTCCGCGCCCCACTCCGCCGCGCGAACCGCCGGTTCGGAAACCGGAGGCGAAGTCATTCGATTACTGGTCGTCGAAGACTCCGAACTGGACTACGAGCTGCTCTTGCGCTCCTTGCGCAGGCAGCACTTCGATCCCGATGCAGTCCGTGTCGAGGAGGCTGGCGGCTTGCGATCGGCGCTTGCCGACGGCCCCTGGGACGCGGTGATCTCCGACCACCATCTTCCCCGTTTCTCGAGTACCGAAGCCTTGCGCATCGTCCGTTCAGAAGGCGCAAACCTGCCGTTCATCATCGTCTCGGGCAACATCGGCGAAGACGCGGCGGTGGCGGCGATTCAGGCCGGTGCCGACGACTATCTGATCAAGGGTCGCCTGGCGCGGCTTGGTCCGGCCCTGCGCAACGCGATATCGGCTGGCGCGGTACGCCGCGAGCGCAGCGCCGCACAGCAGGCGCTCGCCGCGTCCGAGCAACGTTTGCGTGCCTTGACCGACCATCTTCAGCAGGCGGTCGAGGCGGAGCGCGCCGACATTGCCCGCGAAGTGCACGATGACGTGGGCGGCATGCTGACCGCGCTTCGCTTCGACCTGAGCTGGATCGAGCGCCACGGCGATATCGCCATTCGTGACCGCGCGCATCAGGGCCTGGAAACACTGAACCAGGCGGTCGAGGCAGTTCACCGGATCATGCGCAATCTGCGCCCGCCGGCGCTGGAAGCAGGCATCGTGGCCGCCCTGGAGTTCCTGGTGTCCCAGTTTGAAAGTCGCACCGGCATCGATACCCATCTCGATTGCAACCGCGAACGCATCGATGTGTCCGAGCAGGTCGCGATCACGGTCTACCGTGTCGCCCAGGAATCGCTCACCAATATCGGCAAGCACTCGCAGGCCGCCCATGCCAGACTCGATCTGGTGATTCAGGACGATATGCTGTCACTCGAAATCTCGGACGATGGTGTGGGCATCAGCGAAGCAGACCTCGACAAGCCGGGCTCATTCGGTCTCAGAGGTCTGACCGAACGCGCCCGTCAGGCCAATGGCTGGCTCGAGATCGCGGCAGGCATTGGCAAAGGCGCCATCATGCTCATGATTCCCCTGACACCCGAGGCTGCGGCACGTCTCGAATCGGAGCCCGACGCATGATCCGTGTCGTACTCGTCGACGATCACGCCCTGATCCGGCGAGGATTGCGCGACTCGCTGACTGAGGCTGGCGACATCAGGATTGTTGGCGAGGCAGGCGACTACGGTGAACTGCGACAGTTGCTGCACGACACCGAGTTTGATGTGCTGCTGCTCGACATCAACCTGCCCGGACGCAGTGGACTCGACGTGCTTCATTCGCTGGCCGACCATCCGACCCGCATCCGGGTACTGGTGCTCACGATGTATCCGGAAGACCAATACGCGATCCGCGCACTCAAGGCGGGCGCGATGGGCTATCTCAACAAGTCGGCCGACCCGACGCAGATTCTGACGGCAGTCCGAACCATCCACGCGGGTCGCAAATACATCACGCCCGCGATCGCCGAAGCGCTGGCCGAACGACTGTCGATCGACGACAGCGAAAAGCCTCATGAGCGATTGTCCGATCGCGAGTTTCAGACCTTGCTCAGGCTCTCCACCGGCCAGCGCCTGTCGGATATCGCCATCGAGCTGAGCCTGTCCCCCAAGACTGTCTCGGTCTATCGGGCAAGGGTTCTTGAAAAGCTGTCGCTTCAGTCGAATGCCGACCTGACCGCCTATTGCCTGCGCAACGGTCTCATCGACTGAAGGTCAAGGGGGCAACACCGAACCGTCAGACGACGGCGACGCAGTTCTTGCCGGCGTTCTTGGCCTGATACATCGCCTCATCGGCGCGCAGCAAAGCCGATTCGAGTGAATCGTCGGGTCTGACCAGCGTGGCGCCGGCAGAAAAGGTCATGAACACTTTCTTGGCGTCGTAGAGATAGACGTCGCGGGTCAGTTCGCGCTGAACCCTCATCAGAAGTTCACGCGCCTCCTCGACACCCAGACCGGGCAGCAGGAGCACGAATTCTTCGCCGCCATAACGGGCCACGGTGTCGCAGGGGCGAACCTTGGACTGAAGCAGGCTGGCGAGATGCTGCAAGGCGCCGTCGCCGGCATGATGCCCCAGCACATCGTTGACGCGTTTGAAATCGTCGATGTCAAGGAGACCCACCGCCAGAGCGCGGGACTCATCGCGAACCGGCACGATCTCGCGCTGATAAGCCTGTTCGAGTCCGGCGCGGTTGGCAGTACGAGTCAGGTGATCGGTCAGCAGACGTTCACTGGCCTGAGCCAGTTCCTGCTCGAGTCGGACGACCTGCGATTCGAGCGACTGTGCGCGCTCGGAGCTGCTTTGCAGGCCTCGCTGGGCATCCCCCACCGACACCTGCATCGCATGGGCGTCAGCAACAAGGCTGCGCACCCGCTCGGCAATGCCTTCGAGCGAATCGGCCTGTGAAATCGCTTCCATGTGACCGGACAAGGTGGCACCGAAATCGCCGGAACGCTCGCCCAAGTGCGACATCTGCTCAACCAGATTGGGCAGCAGATCGCGAAGGGCCGACACCGCGTCGCGACGGGTAAGCGAGATATCGTACTGGCCCTCGAGGGCCTGCTCGATCAGCGAGCGGGCAGCAGCCAGGGAGCGGCGATCGGAGCCGTCCTTGACGGCATCACGCACGGCTTTCACCTGCATCGAGATCCAGCTGTCGGGCTCGGACATTGACTCGAAACTGCTGCACAGCGCGCCCACGATCTCGACCAGTTCGGCATTCAGCTTGCGCAGTTGACTGTTCGATCGGCGGGTATCGATCGCCACGTCGGTTGAAGGGCTGCCTTGGGATTTGTCAGCCTCGACCGGAGACGTCGATGCAGCCGAGCCGACAGTGCCGACATGCTCCAGACGCGACAGGATCGCCCGCGCTTCGGCCCAGCGCTGAGTACGCATAAAGCCGACGAGCGCCGACATGGCATCGGTCGGGGCATAGCGCCCAAGCAGTCCGACAGCGCTGGACGCAAACTGCTCGAGGTCGCCATCGATCGGCGGGCCGCCCACACGAATCCAGGCCAGACGGTAATTGCCTGGCGTGAGCTCGATACCGCCCTGCGTCAGCAGACGAATCGCCGCGCGCGCGGCATCACCGCTTGACAGCGGCTTTTTGGCCTCAGCATCAGGCGCAGTCGCGGGCCTGCGGATCGGATCGGCGGTTTTCATGCTGTCAGCGCGGTGAGGCTGCGACGCGCGCTGTCTTCGGCGGCGATGCGCAAGGCCTGATCGAGCGGCACTGCTCGGGCATAGAGCCAGCCCTGATGCAGATCGCATCCCAGCGCCATCAGCGACTGACGCTGCTCTTCAGTCTCGACGCCTTCGGCGACGACCGAGAGCTGCAGATTGGCGGCGAGCGCAACGATGGCGCTGGCCACGGCCCGGCTTCGCTCGGAGCTGTGCACATCCTGAACGAATGAACGATCAATCTTGAGCGTCGTCAGCGGCAAGCGCGTGAGATAGGACAGGGAAGAATGCCCCGTGCCGAAATCATCGACGGCCAGGCCCACGCCGAGTGCGCGGATCGCTTTGAGGGCCTGCACTGCCCGTTCGGCATCCTTCATCATCGACGACTCGGTGAGCTCGACATCGAGGCTGGTCGCCTCGACACCATGCCGCTTCAGGGCATCGGCAATGACAGCGGGCAGCGTCCCGGTATGCAACTGCTTGGACGAGAGATTGACAGCGATCGAGCAATCGGTGCGGCCGAGACGCTTGAGCGCCGCGAGCGCCTTGCAGGTCTCGTCGATCGCCCATTCGCCCAGCGGGATGATCAGGTTGGTCTCTTCGGCCAGCGCGATGAACTTGCCGGCGGGCTGCATCTTGCCGTTGCGCTCCCAGCGCATCAGCGCCTCGAAACCCACCAGCTTTCGATCCCAGGCCGAGTACTGCGGCTGGAAATGCATTGTCATTTCGCCCCGCTCGAGCGCCTTGCGCAGGCCGCTGTCCATGTCGAGCCGATCGGCCTCGCCTTCGGACATCGAAGCGTCGAAAAGGATCGCGGTGTCGCCGCCGTCAGTCGCTGCCACTCGCCGTGCATGGTCGGCATGGGTGATCCAGGCGGCCGGGTCGATGAGCGGGCCGCTGCTGACATGGACGCCGACCGAGGCGCGAAGAAAGCACTCGCGGCCACCCACCAGAAAGGGCTCATCGAAGGAATCGACCACCGCACGCGCGAACCGAAGCGCTGCATCGCGGTCGGTGAGGCGATCGATCAGCAGGCCAAGTGCATTCACGCCATGATAGGTGATCGCCTCGATGCAGGTGCCTGCGGCGATATCGGCTTTGATTGCCCGGGACTCGTTGGCCAGACGACGCAAGCGATGGGTCACTTCGACGAAAAGGCGATCGGTGGCTGTGGCGCCCAGCGCCTCGAGAACAAGCTGGAAGCGATCGATTTCGATGCTGGCGAAGCCGCGCAAACCGGCACTCGACGACGGCTTGCTTTTCAGATGATTGAGCAGCCAGGCCCGGTTGGGCAGACCAGTCAGTGAATCGAAGTGGGTGATCTGATAGATGTGCGGGTCGCTGCCGCCGGCGGGCGTCACATCGCGGAGCATCCCGCAGACCCTGACCGGACCGCGCGAGTCAGCGTGAACTTCGTGGACATCGATGCGCAGGCGGCGAAGATTGCCGGTTCCGGTGATGACCTCGATCTCTTGCCTGACGGTCGGCCCCCCCGACATCAGTCGGGCCAGCACGCTCCACAAACGCCTGCGATCAGGCTTGGCGATCAGATTCAGAAGGTCGCGGTGACCCAAGGCCTCAGGTTGACCGGGCCACTCGAGCAGACTGAAAAGATCGGCCTTTCCTCGCACCCGGGCACTCAGGGGAAGCCACTCGAACCCCGACGTGAGAGGTTTGGCGCGAACCGGGCCACCGGATGCGCCTTGATCGAGTGATCGCTCAAGGCGCGCTATCCGAAGCAGTTGCTGCAGGCGGTGGGCGAGTGCGGTCGGGCTGAAGGATCGCAGGCAGTAGTCGGCCGCACCGGCGTCGCCCGCGTGACGGGTGGCAACGTCGTCGTTCTGATCGCTCAACCACAGGATGGGAACGAAGGCGCCAGCGGGATGTTCGCGCAGTTTGCGGCAGATCTCGAATCCGCTCTGACCGGCCACCCTCTCGCCGACAATCGCACCGTCGGGCGGGTTGTCGTTGAGCTCGGACAAGCCCGCCGTGATGCCGGGATGCTCGGTGACGATGTAGCCCCGCTCGCGCAAACCCTGACCCATCGACGTCAACCACATCGGGTCGTCGTCGATCAGCATAATGTGCGGCAGTGATTGCTGACTGGGCAGCGGGGCAATGGAAGACATTAGGAGTCGCTTTGAGGCTCGTTTCAGCTTAGCGTACTCTTGCCATCTTTCGGATACCCTGCCTCCGCGATAAACACGGTTTTGCGACGGGCTCCCGACGAACGGCAGCACGCTGACCTTGGAAGGGAGCAGGATGGCAGCCCCCCAGACCGGGCAAGGAGCCGGACGAACCGGACCAGGCATGACCTCGCTTGCGACCCGCCTTCTTGCATTCTTCAACCGTTCTGCCCGACCGGCCGAGCCTGATCATCAGACCATTCCTGTGGTCGGTGTCGAACTCCAGACATTCAGGAGGCTGTCTCGGGATGTCTATTGGGAGCAGGATGAGAGCGGCCTCATCACCCGCGTCGACGACGGCCCGAACCCGTCCGCGCTGAGACTTCGAATCGGCGGTTTTCTCTGGGACGACGGCGCCCTGCCGCTTGAGACCGGCGACTGGCAGGAGCACCGCGACCGGCTGGCCCGCCAGGAGCCTTTCAGCGACTTTGCATGGGTCTGGAATGATCCGTCAGGGCGCACACGGGTCTCGATCGACAGCGGCCTGCCCAGGCATGACGCACAAGGGCGCTTTCTCGGCTACGCCGGGGTTTCGCGCGACGCCGGTGTCGACACCGCGGCGGATCGCGCGAGGCGTCTGGCCACCGCCGCACTGCTGGCTGCCAGCGAGCCGGTCGTCTGGATCGAGGCCGACAGCAAGCCGACGGGCGGATGGCGGATCATCTGGGCCAATGCCGCGGCATGTCAGCTTTTTGACAGAACCGAGCGGGAATTGCGTGATTTGCCCTGCAAAACCCTCTTTGGACCCGACTCGGGAGGCGCCGCCGAGAGTGTCGGGCAAGCGCTGCTGGCGCGTCGCGACACCCGACTGCAGGCCGAAGTCGCCCGCAAGTATGGCGAATGCCGGACGGTCGAACTGCGCCTTGAACCGCTGCCCGGGACCGGCTCCCTGCGTGCCTGCGCGGCACTGCTGATCCATGACCGCTCGGCCGAGCAGGAGCGACTGCAGCAAGGCAGCCGGGCGATCGATCAGCTGCGCAGCTCGATGCAGGAGCGAACCATCGAGCTCGAAACCGCCGCCCGCGAGCTGGAGTCGTTCACCTATTCGGTGTCGCACGATCTGCGCGCGCCGATCAGGGTGATCGAAGGCTTTGCACGCATCCTCGACGAGGATTACGCCGATCGTCTCGATCGGGTCGGCCATGACCATCTGCAGCGCATCCTGACCTCAGCCAGCCGGATGACACAGATGGTCGACGCCCTGCTCGGCCTTGCGCGCCTGAGTGGCCAGCCGCTGGCAACCGAGCCGGTCGATCTTTCGCGTCTGGCCGATCTGATCGCCGAGCAACTGCGAGCCAATGATCCGAGCCTCAATGCCGTCATCATCGTGCAACCCGGTATCCAGGTCGAAGGCGATCGCACGCTGTTGCGGGTCGTGCTCGAAAACCTCCTGTCCAATGCCCTGAAATTCAGCGCGAAACGGCCGAATGCGCACATCGAGTTTGCCTGCAGCGGCGCCGGTCCGGCGACGGTCTATTGCATGAGCGACAACGGCGATGGGTTCGACATGCGTTTTGCCGATCGCCTCTTCGGGGTTTTCCAGCGCCTGCATACCGAAGCCGAATTCAAGGGCACGGGTGTCGGGCTGGCCACGGTCCAGCGCATTGTGCGTCGCCATGGCGGGCGCATCTGGGCCGATTCGGAACCGGGCAAGGGCGCCCGGTTCTATTTCACGCTCTGGGAAAAAGCCGGCCGCTGACGCCTTGAAGGCGCCAGTGGCTCGTCCCTATCTCACATCGGCCACGATCGAGGCCACCGCTGCGGTCAGTCGCTTGGCGGCATCAAGGTGCAAAAACTCGTTCGGGCCATGGGCATTCGAATGCGGGCCGAGCACGCCGGTGATCAGGAACTGCGCTGACGGGAATTTCTCGCCGAGCATGCTCATGAAGGGGATCGTGCCACCTTCGCCGATCCAGGCCACCGGCTTGCCCCAGGCGGCTTGCGAGGCCTCCTCGGCGGCACGCAGCAACCACGGCGCAGTCGGCGGCGCGTTCCAGCCGGTGGCGCCATGGCTGCCCGAAAAGTGCACCCGTGCGCCATAGGGCGGATCGGCCTCAAGCACCTGCTTGACGATGGCCGCAGCACGATCGCCATCGACGGTCGGGGGCAGGCGCAGCGACAGCTTGAGCGAGGTCTTGGGGCGCAACACGTTGCCGGCGGCAGCGATGCCGGGCAGATGCTCGGCACCGGTGACCGACAAGGCCGGGCGCCAGGTGCGGTTGAGGATGGCCTCGACCGGGTCGGTGGTGGTGGGCATGGCGTGCGCATGGGCGTCGCCGCCATGATTGCAGCCGACCCACGGGAACTGCTTCCAGATCTGATCGCCCAGGATGTCGCCGGCGGTACGGGCCTGCGCGATGCGCTCGGGCGGAATCTCGGCATGCAAGCCGGCGGGCAGGAGCCGGCCGGTATCGACGTCATCGAGGCGGTTGAGCAGCTTGCGGGCAATGCGAAACGACGAGGGCACGATGCCACTGGCCGTGCCCGAGTGCACACCTTCCTGCAGCACCTCGACCGTCAGCACGCCGCCCACCAGCCCGCGCAGGGAGGTGGTGACCCACATCTGGTCATAGTTGCCACAGCCCGAATCGAGGCCGACCACCAGTTGCACCTCGCCCAGACGCGGCGCGAGTTTGGCAAGGTATTGCGGCAGATCGGGGCTGCCGCTTTCTTCGCAGGTCTCGATCAGACCCACGCAGCGCGGCCGCGCCACCTTCTGCGCGTCCATGGCCTGAACCACCGTGAGCGCAGCATAGAGCGCATAGCCGTCGTCGGCCGCACCGCGACCATAGAGCTTGCCGTCTTCGATGACCGGCTTCCAGGGGCCGAGGTCGTCGCGCCAGCCGCTCATCTCGGGCTGCTTGTCGAGATGGCCGTAAAACAGCACGGTGCGGTCTTCGCCCAGACCATGCGTGGCCGGAATATCGAAAAAGAGGCAGGGCGTGCGGCCTTCGAGTGCAACGATCTCGACCGTCATGCCGGCGATGGGCTGCGCCTGCGCCCAGGCCAGACCGGCCTGGATCGCGGCTGCCAGATGACCGTGCGCGGCCCAGCTGGCATCGAAGGCCGGCGACTTGGCCGGCAGCTTCACATAGTCGACCAGCCGGGGCACCAGATCGGTGTCCCACTTGCTGTCGACGATCTTGCGGATTTCGCTGAGGTTCATGGCGCACCGACCCTGGGGATGAGATCGGACGATGATAGCGGCTAATCCTCAGTCCAGACGCACGATGTCAGGCGGTCGCCAACGGCCTTCGAGCAGGTCGGCACGCGGCTGATAGGCGCGCAGGGCAAGATAGAAACGGCCCTCGGGCGCTGGCAGCCAGTTGGATTCACGGGCGCCGCCGGGTGATGCGTGCTGGATGTCGAGCACCAGCGAGCCGTCGGCCTCGCGCTGCAGGCCGCGCGAGCGATCGCCGATGCGGTATCGATCAATCACATTAGGCACCAGCATGAAGTCACGGCTGTCGTACATCGTGAGCGACCAGAAACTGTCGACCGGCGGCTCGCTGCCCGGAACAAAACGGATGGCATAACGATGTTCGCCCGACAATGGACGGCCCTGCGAATCGGCATACGCCATCGGATACATCGCCTCGGCGCTGGTGAGCGCGCCGATGTATTTTTTGGCGACCACCGCACGGCGCAGCCAGTCGAGACCGAAGTTCTCGCCCAGAAACAGCGGCTCGCTCCAGCCGCCGCGGGCAAGGGCCTGCTGCGCAGTGCCCTGGTCGCGCGTGAGCAGGGTGTCCATCTCGAGCAGCGCCTTCTCGATGGCCGGCTGAACGATGTCGTCGGGCCAGCGCCGGATACCGCTCACCAGCCCGCCATCGAGGCCGATGCGGGCAAAATCAGCCAGCAGGGCGTGCTCGCCCGACGGTGGCGGGTTCTCGCGCAAGGCGCGATCGACAACCTCGATGAAGTGCCTCGCGGTGCGCGGCGCTTTCGGATCGAAGCCGACATCGATGCGCTCGCCACCGGCATCGCGCTGATTACCCCCGGGGCTGAGCCAGACGGCGAGTGGCGCCATCAGGAAGCCGTCCTGCAGAGCGTTGACCGCCGCCACATCCTCGGGGCCTTCGACCATGATGCGGCCGATGATCCAGACATGATCGGTGGGCGCACGCACCAGCCTCATGCCTGGCGGCACTGCGCCCTCAAAGCCGGGTCCTGCGATCAGGAATTCACCGGCTGCGGTGCCGGTGGTACGCCGGCCAATGTGCGCAAAGGGATTGGTCCAGAAGTCGAGCAGGCCGAGCACGTAATAGCGGTCAGCGGTATCCGGGACCCGCACCACCACCGGCCCGCGCGACAGATCGAGCCAGGCGTTGGTGTAAAGCGTGTCGCTGTTGGGTGTGACCACGCGGCTGCCGCCCGCACCCAGCAGCTTACGGGCATGAATGAAAGTATTGACCCAGCGCCGCTGCGAGGCCGGATCGGCATCGGCCAGCTCGCCATGCTGATTGCGCCGCTGGCTGGTCGCCGCCCGCATGCGCGCCATCTCGTAAAGCGGCAGCAGATAGAGGCAGGCTTGCAGCGCGATCGCATCGGCCAGGGTCTGACGGGGATCGGACGATGACATGCCTCAGGCTCCTTTGCCGAGCACGACTGCATCAAGGGCGAGCGCCGAGAGGCCTTGCGGCCCCGCACCGGGTGCAAACACCACGAAGGGATTGACGTCGATGCTGTCGAGGGTGCCGCGCGAATCCATCGCCAGCTGCGACAGGGCCATCAGGGCGTCGGCGATCGCCTCGAGGTTGCAGGGCGCACGACCGCGCGCACCATCGAGCAGTGCGAAGGCCTTGACCTCGCGGATCATCGCATCGGCATCGGCACGGGCAAGCGGCGCCACCCTGATCGAGACATCGCGCAGTACCTCGACGAAGGTGCCGCCCAATCCGAACATGACCACCGGCCCGAAGACTTCATCGTTGCGCACACCGAGAATGCATTCGACGCCGCCCGAGACCATCGGCGCGAGCAGCGCGCCGTCGATGCGTGCGACCGGCTTGGCCGCGCGGGCACCAGCAGTCACCGCCTCAAAGGCCTCGCTGGCCTGCCGCGTGCCGCTGACCCCGAGCCGCACGCCACCGACCTCGGTCTTGTGCAGGATGTCGGGCGAAACCACCTTGACCGCAAAGGCTGCGCCCGGCGAGGCGGCAGCAATCGCGGCCGCCTCGGGGGCACTGCGAGCCAGACTGACCGCCACCGTCGGCACGCCGGCCTCGGCCAGCAGGCTGAGTGAAGCGATCTCGTCGAGTGCACCCGGGGCGAGAACACGCGTCGGCGCGGCACAGGTCGACAAGGCAGGCGGCACCGGCGCATCGAAGGAGCGACCGATACGGGCCAGCGCGCCGATGGTTCGCACCGCGCTCGACGGCTCTGCGAAACTCAGACACCCCAGCTCGGCCAGACGATCACGGCGCGCTGCCGACAGCAGCGTGCTGATGACCAGCAGGGTGTCGGGATAGTCGCGGCGCAGACCGATCACCAGCGACTCAAGCACCGGCCAGAAACCGTCGCCCGCGCCGGCCGCGGCCATGAAGCCGATCCAGGCGCCATAGTCGCCGGCATCCAGCACGATGCGCGTCGCCCGGTCGATGAGCGTGCGGTCGTTGCTGATCTGACCGGTGATGTCGATCGGATTGCGGGGCGCTGCAAACGGCACCAGCGACAGGATTTCCTGTTGTGCAGGCAGCGGCAGCTCGGCCACATCAAGGCCGATCGACGAAGCCTCATCAGCCATGAAGGCACCGACACCGCCCGAGACGGTAAAGAGCGCGAGGCGATCATTGCGCGCCAGCCCGGCGAGTGCAGCGCCCTGGGCCACATTGAAAAACTCTTCGATATCACGCGCCCGATAGACGCCATATTGGCGAAAGAGCGCGTCATAGACCGCATCGTCGCCGGCCAGCGCGGCGGTGTGCGAGCGGGCGGCCTGCGCACCGAGCGCGGTTCGCCCGACCTTGACCACCACCACCGGCTTGCGGGCAGCATGCGCCAGCGCCAGCGCGCTGCGCAATCGCTCGCCATCGCGGCAGCCTTCCATGTAGACCATGATCACCCGGGTATCCGGATCCTTGGCCATCCAGGCAATGACATCGGCGAGCTGCACATCGGCCTCGTTGCCGGTGGAGGCCCAGACCGACAGCCCGACGCCGCGATCACGCGCCAGCGAATAGGCATAGGCCGCAAACGCACCGCTCTGGCTGACCATGCCGATCGAACCCGCCTTGGCCAGACCGATGCCCGGCGCCGGACTGAAGGTGGCGTAGACACCGCGACGCAGGTTCATCACACCCAGACAGTTGGGGCCGACCAGCCGCAGTCCGGCTGCCGCCGCTCGCTCGGCGATGCCCCGCTGCGCGGCCTCACCCTCGGCGCCCACCTCGGCGAATCCGGCGGTGAACACCACGCCTGTTTTGACGCCGGCGGCAATCGCGTCGTCAATGGCCGCATCGAGCGCCGCCTGCGGGACAGCGAAGATCGCCAGATCGATCGGCTCGCCGATCGCCCGGAGCGTGGGCCATGCCGGCAGCCCCTGGATCTCGTCGGATTTGGGATTGACCGGCAGGATGCGGCCGGCATAGCCCAGACGCTTGAGCAGGTCGACCGGCACACCGCCGATGCGATGGGGGGTTGAGGAGGCTCCGACAATCGCAATGGATCGCGGATTGAAGAGGGCATCGAGGCTGGCGGTATTCATGGTTCAGTCGGGCCTCATGCCGGTGGCCTTGGCCACTTGCGTCCACTTTTCAACGTCGGCCGCAATGAAGGCCCGGAACTGCTCGGGCGACCCGGTGGCCACAATGATGCCCACTGCCTCGAGCGGCCCGCGCACCTCGGGCAGCGCAAGAATGGCGTTGATATCGCGATTGATTTTCGTGACCACCTCGGGCGCCATGCCAGCCGGACCGACCATGCCGAACCAGGCCGATCCGTCGACCGTCGGAAAACCGGCTTCGGCAAGCGTGGGGACATCGGGTGCCAGGGGAAAGCGCTTCTCGGAGGAGACTGCCAGCAGTCGCAGCTTGCCGGCGTCATAGTGAGGTTTCATGACCGTCATGCCGGTGACTGCCACATCGACGCGGCCGGCCACCACTTCGATGGCGAGTGGCGCATCGCCCTTCATCGGCAGATGCTGGAGCTTGCCTCCGGTGCGGTAATTGAACAGCTCGAGCACCAGATGCGGGCCGCTGCCGTTGCCCGGCGAGCCGGCGAACAGCCTGTCGGGCTGCGCTTTCGCGGCATCGGCCAGATCGCGCATGGTCTTGAACGGCGAATTGACCGGCACCCAGAAACCGACCGGCCCGATCACCGCCCGCGCGATCGGGGTGAAGTCCTTGAGCGTGTCGTAGGGCAGCTTGTTGTCATAGAGACCCGGGTTGGCGCCGTGCGGTGCGGCGGCAAACAACAGGTTGTAGCCGTCGGGCGCCATGCGCGCGATCTGCTCGGTGGCGATCCGGTTGTTGGCACCCGGCTTGTTCTCGACGAAGACCCGCTGGTTCCACATGTCGCTCAGGCGTGCCGCGAGCAGGCGGGCGACATTGTCGTTGGAGCCGCCGGCAGGATAAGGCGAAACGATGCGCACCGGCTTTTGCGGCCAGGGGCCGGTCGCGGCGCTTTGTGCGCGAGCGCTGCCTTGTCCGCTCAACGCACCGATTGCCAGCGCACCCGAGGCGGCCAGGGACTGCAGGACGCGGCGGCGACCGGACCGCAGGATCGGCGCCGATGAGGACGCACCGGGCAGGTAATCAGAGGGGACGCTGTCGACTCGAGTCATGGCACAGGCTCCGTCAGTGACAAAAAAAGACAAGGAAAAAAGGGATGCGATCAGCGCGGCAGACTGGCCAGCGCCGCATGCGACTCCTCGACCAGTTGCGCGAAGATCTCGGCCACCGGCCGGCGTGAGCGCAGCCAGGCCACGCCCTGCCCCACCGCGTAATGCATCAATGGCTCGATCTCGTGGTCGTCGATCGCGCCGAGCAGGTCACCGACC
>CANKWX010000033.1 GCA_947487165.1 Burkholderiales bacterium | reverse complement strand
CGACCATGTCATCGACGAGCAACCATCTGGGCCCAGGCAAAGGGCCGGCACTGCTCAGGGCGTCGGCGATGCGCAGAGAACTTTGCTGCGTGCCGGCGGCTTCGCGGTAGGAGCTGGTAAAGAGCACACCCAGCGGCGATCCGAACAGTCGCGAAAGCACATCCCCCACCCGCAGACCGCCGCGGGCCAGACAGACGATGGCATCGAAATGCCAACCCGACTCCTGCACCTGCACCGCGAGGCGCTCGATTAAATGGTGGTACTGAGCCCAGGTGACATGCAGATCAGAGTTGGACACCGCGGTCTCAATTCGTGAAAGGATGCCGAATCAGAATCGTTTCATCGCGGTCGGGACCGGTCGAGACCATGTCGATTGGCGACCCGACAAGTTCGCACAAACGCTGCAGATAACGTTGAGCAGCCGCCGGCAAACCATCCCAGGACTTCACACCGTAGGTACTTTGGCTCCAGCCCGGGAGTTCCTCGTAGAGCGGCTCACAAGTGGCCACATCTTCGGCGCCAAAGGGCAGCAGGTCGACAGGCTGACCAGCACGAACATAACCGGTACAGATCTTCACGGTCTGCAGGCCGTCGAGCACATCAAGCTTGGTGACGCACAGCCCGGTCACGCCATTGAGCTGAATCGAACGGCGCATCGCGACCGCATCAAACCAACCACAACGGCGCGGGCGCCCGGTCACCGATCCGAATTCATTACCCTTGGTCGCCAGATGCTTGCCGACCTCGTCGAAGAGCTCGGTCGGAAACGGTCCCGAGCCGACGCGCGTGGTGTAGGCCTTGGCAATTCCGAGGACGAAATCGAGTTGCTGGGGACCGACTCCCGCCCCAGCCGACGCCGCGCCGGCAATGCAATTGCTGCTGGTGACGAAGGGATAGGTGCCATGGTCGACATCAAGCAATGCACCTTGGGCGCCCTCGAAGAGCAGCCGGTCGCCTCGACGCGCCGCCGCCGACAGTTCGGCCGGCACATCAGCCACCATCGGGGCGATGCGAGGAGCCAGACGCAGGGCGTCGTCGGCCACCTGATCGGGGTCGAGTGCTTGTCCACCGTAATACTGGACCAGCGCGAAATTGTGAAAGTCGAGCACATCGCGGATCCGCTGACGCAAGGTCTCGGGTGCGAACAGATCGCGTACGCGCAGCGCCCGACGACCGACCTTGTCTTCATAGGCCGGGCCGATTCCACGGCCGGTAGTGCCAATCTTTGCATCACCCGCGCGGGCCTCGCGGGCACGATCAAGCGCGACGTGATACGGAAGGATCAGCGGGCAAGTGCCGCTGATGCGCAGGCGATCTCGAACGGCCACTCCGGCGCGCTCGAGTTCATCGATTTCCTGCAGGAGCGCCTCGGGCGACAGGACCACGCCACTGCCGATGTAACAGGTGACGCCTGGCCGAAGGATGCCCGACGGAATCAGCCTGAGCACCTGCTTCTTGCCGCCGATGACCAGCGTATGGCCGGCGTTATGGCCGCCCTGAAATCGCACCACGCCCTGCGCAGACTCGGTCAGCCAGTCGACGACTTTTCCCTTGCCTTCATCGCCCCACTGGGTACCGATGACCACGACATTCCTGCTCATGTTGACTGCCTCCGCAGTGGCCGGATGATCCAGCGGCCATCTTGTTTTGCGAGCTCACGATCGCAATGAAATTCCTGCTCCTCATGCTCGTGGCCGGGCAGCACCTGAACAACGATTTCACCGGCACCCCGCAAGGCCCTGACTTCTTTGGTGAGTTGCGGATCGATTGCCCAGGGCGCACGGATGGCCAGGCTGGGCTCGTGAGCGGGAAGCAGACCGGCCAGCTCACGCAGATCGATGGAAAATCCGGTTGCCGCACGCGCCCGGCCAAAAGCAACCCCGACATTGTCGTAGCGCCCTCCCCGACCAATGGCGTTAGGAAGCCCATCGACATATGCCGCGAAAATCACGCCACTGTGATAGCGGTAACCGCGCGCATCGCCGAGGTCGAGCGCCACCTCGACATCAAGGCTTGCCGCCGACGCGAGCAGCGGCGACTCGGCGAGTTGCTGCAATTGTCGCAGGGCCTGCGTGACCGCAGGCAGATCGGGCAAGCACATCGCTGCCCGCGCAAGCACCTCCTCGACCGGGCCAAGCAGACCCGGCAAGGCCAGCAAGGCACGACGAACGGGCGAGTCGGGCACAGTCGCGAGCAACTCGGCCAGTGCCGGCGAGTCTTTCGACTGGATCAGCGGAAAGACCTCGTCTTCCGAGAGTTGCGGCAATTGGGAAAGCAGAGTACGCACCACATCGACATGTCCCAGGTCGATCCGAACGCGGGACACCCCAGCCAGCTGCAGCGACTGCAACAGCAACTCGATGGCTTCGAGATCGGCTTCGAGTCCGGGATGCCCATAGAGCTCGGCACCGATCTGCAGCGGCTCGCGGGTCGACAGCGGACCTGAGGGCCGCGTGTGAAGAACATTGGCGGCATAGCAAAGGCGGGTGATTCCCGCCCGATCAAGCAGATGCGAATCGATCCGGGCTACCTGCGGCGTGATGTCTGCCCGCACGCCCATCGTGCGACCCGACAGCTGATCAATCAGCTTGAAAGTCTTCAGGTCGAGGTCGTGGCCACTGCCGGTCAGCAGCGATTCGATGTACTCGATCATCGGTGGCATGACCAGTTCATAGCCATAGGTGCGGTAAAGGTCGAGCAGGCGCCGGCGCAGCATTTCGATTCGACGCGCCTCGCTTGGGAGGATGTCGGAAATGCTTTCGGGCAGCAGCCAGCGCGGCATGAACCGGACCTTGGAGACGAAACTGGTCAGCCGGCGAATGCCAGCAGCAGCACACCAGCCGACGTGGCCATCAGGCCCACGAATCGAAGCTGACCGTCACGCAATTCGGTCAACCGCTGCATCGCGGCACGCCATCCCGCCGGGGACGACAGCGGCATCAGGCCTTCGATCAGGAGCACCATGCCCAGGGCAGACAGCAACATCGACAGCTTGCCTACTTCGACCGAGTCGCAGGCGCTGCAGACGGACCACCCGGTGCACGGAAATAACGGAAGAAATCCGACGACGGATCAAGGACCAGGACATCGGATCCGCGGCCGCGGAAGCTGTTGCGATAGGCCTCGAGACTGCGATAGAAGCCAGCGAACTCGGGATTCTTGCCAAAGGCGTCGGCAAAGAGCGCCGAGGCCTTGGCGTCGCCCTCGCCCTTGACCTGCTGGGCATCCCGATAGGCCTCCGCGATCAGCACGTCTCGCTGACGGTCGGCATCAGCCCGAATCTTTTCGGACTCGGCTGCGCCGGTGGCACGCCGCTCATTGGCGACGCGCTTACGCTCGGACTGCATGCGATCGAAGACCCGCTCCGAGACTTCAGGGGCGAAATCGACGCGCTTGAGACGCACGTCGATCACCTCAGCGCCGATCTGCTTGGCGTCTTCGTTCATCTTGGCCCGCACGGAATCGAGCAACTCCTGACGCTTGCCTGAGATCACATCAGTGACGGTCTTTTTCGCGACCTCATTGTTGAGCGAATCGCGAAGACTGCGCTGCAGGCGATCGCTGGCAATCAGTTCGCTGCCACCAACCGACACGAAGAACTGGCGCGGATCGGCGATCCGCCACTTCACGAAGGTATCGATCTGGACATTGAGCTTTTCGGAGGTGATGAAACGGTCAACGTCCGCGGTATCGATGGTGAGGATACGGTTGTCGAAATACTGCACGTTCTGGAAGGGCGGCGGCAATTTGAAATGCAGACCGGGGCGGGAGACGACTTCCTTGATTTCGCCAAGTGCAAAAACCACGGCGTACTGGCGCTGATCGACGACGAAGAACATCGTCGACGCGAGACCCAGTGCAACAAGAATGCCTAGAAGAATGGAAGCGAGTCGGTTCATGGTTGGCCTTCGTCAGCGACTCGATCAGCGGCCGGCATCGCGTTCGCGACCGCGCAGGCCATCACGCGACATGGCGGGCGGCATGGTGGGGGATTCACCGCGAGCCTGCTCTGGTGCATTGCCGGGCGCAGTCGCGGGCGATGACGCAGACGCAGCGCGTGTGGCTTCTGCCGAGGCAGCCTGCTGAACCAGCTTGTCCAGGGGCAAGTACATGAGGTTGCCGCTCGCACGGGAATCGATGTAAACCTTGCTGGTATTGGCAAAGATCTGCTGCATGGTGTCAAGGTAGAGTCGATCACGCGTGACCTGCGGCGCCTTGCTGTACTCGGTGAGGACTTGCCTGAAACGGGACGCATCACCCTCTGCCGATGCGATCACCCGCTGCTTGTAGCCTTCAGCTTCCTGCTGCAGGCGTCCGACGGTACCGCGGGCTTTCGGAATGACATCGTTGGCGTAAGCCCGACCTTCGTTGATCAGGCGTTCGCGATCCTGGGCAGCCTTATTGGCATCTTCGAAAGCAGCCTGGACCTGCTCCGGCGGCTGGGCCTGCTGGATGGTCACATCGACGATACCGATACCGGCCTTGTAGCGATCGGCAATCGCCTGCATCAGTTTGAGCGAGTCCTTGGCAACCTGCTCTTTCTCTTCATAGAGCACCTGGTCGATACCCATTCGCCCGACCACCTCGCGGACCGCGGTTTCGGCGGCCTGGCGCACAATCTCTTCAGGCGCGCCGCCGGGGTTGTTGTTGAACAGGAAGGCCTTGGGGTCGGTGATCCGGTACTGAACCGCGAACTGCAGATCGACGATCGCCTGGTCGCCGGTCAGGATCAGTGATTCGCGGGCGACCTTGTTCTTGACGTTGGTGCGATAGCCGACTTCGACCTGGCGCAGACGTTGAACATCAACCGGTTCGACAGTCTCGATCGGATAAGGCATGTGCCATTTGAAACCGGCAGATTCGACCATGTAGCGGAATTCGCCGAAGCGCAGCACCGCAGCAGCCTGCCCTTCCTGAACGATGTAAAAACCACTGCCCAGCCAGAGCAGGAAGGCCGCACCCAGCAACAATCCAAGACCGGTCCCGGCGCCACGCATGGATGGGCCGAATTGACCGCCACCCTCACGAGGGGGCTCGCCACCGCCACCACCCTTCGTGAAAATGCGGTTCAGACGGCGATTGAAATCTCGCCAGAGCTCGTCGAGGTCGGGAGGACCGTCGTTGCCGCCACTCGGGCGTTGCTGACGGGAACGCTGATCGTCTTGACCGGATGAGCCACTGCGGCCCCAGCCCGGATCATTGAGCGATAACAAAGCGCGAATTCGGGTCCACATCTGGCAGGCCGTTGGGGTTGATCGACAAGTCGGGAGAGAAAACATTAGCCTCCAGGCCTCTCGTGCCGGAGGAAGCGGACAGCGCCCTGCGAAGCAAGGGTAAACCTGCACCGGTACGGGCGCTCAGGAACAACCGGTGGATGCTACCACAGCCGTCGAGCTCGACATCAGGCTCAAGACCGGCGAGATCGATCTTGTTCCAGACCAGCCACTGCGGCACCCGATCGGCGCCGATGTCTGCCAGAACGCGCTGGACTTGCTCGATCTGCTCTGTCCGGTCGTGGGCAGCAGCATCGACCACGTGCAGCAGCAGATCGGCCTGCGCGGTCTCGTCGAGCGTCGCGCGAAAAGCTTCGACCAGCTGGTGCGGAAGGTCGCGCACAAACCCGACGGTATCAGACAGGACGATTTCGCAATCCGGGCCCAGAACCAGCTTGCGGGACAAGGTGTCGAGTGTGGCAAAGAGCTGATCGGCGGCGTAGGTGCCAGCCCCGGTCAGGGCATTGAACAGGGTGGACTTGCCGGCGTTGGTATAGCCCACCAGCGACACCTTGAAAGCCGCGTTGCGGTCGCGGGATTTGCGCCGGGTCTGGCGCTGGCGTTCGCTGCGCTCCAAGCGCTCTCGAACCTGCTTGATACGGTTTCCGAGCATGCGGCGATCCATCTCAAGCTGGGTTTCGCCAGGCCCGCCCCGAACGCCGATACCGCCACGCTGACGCTCGAGGTGACTCCAGGCACGGACCAGTCGTGAAGACTGGTGCTGCAACTGGGCGAGTTCGACCTGGAGCTTGCCCTCGGTGCTGCGGGCCCGCTGCCCGAATATATCGAGGATCAATTCGGTGCGATCGAGTACTCGGACCTTCCACAAGCGCTCAAGGTTGCGCTGCTGGACGGCCGAGATTTCATGATCGAAAAGAACCAGCTGGGTACCGTCAGCAGCAAGAAGCGCAGCAATCTCGTCAGCCTTGCCGGTGCCGATGTAAAGCTTCGGATCGGGTCGCGGACGATGGCAGATCAGGCGGGCTGCCACGGAATGACCGGCAGACTCGGCCAGTGCGCAAAGCTCATCAAGGGACGAATCGTCTCGACGCTCTCGACCCAGCGCAACGCCGATCAGCAGTGCACGGGAAACAGGGGACTCTGAATTGTTCAGCTTTCGGTGCCTTCAGCCTGGAAGTTGACCGGCCGGGCCGGAACCACGGTCGAGATCGCGTGCTTGTAGACCATCTGCGTCACGGTGTTGCGCAGCAAAACAACATACTGATCGAAGGAATCGATCTGGCCCTGCAGCTTGATGCCATTGACGAGGTAGATCGACACCGGAACCTGCTCCTTCCGAAGCAGATTGAGGTAAGGGTCTTGCAGCAGCTGTCCTTTATTGCTCATCGGGGCTCCGGGGCTTCCTGATCATCTTGTCGGTTGTGGGGGCGAAACGCTGCATGGCAAGTCTCACCTCATGAATCTAACGAATTGACCGGCCGTTGGCTATCGGGTGAAGCGGCCGAAAGGGCCGTAAGGATTCGCCGGTCTCAGCGCGCATAAGGGTTGCTGGAGGTGCGGAATTCGATCCGCAGGGGCGTTCCCTGGAGCTCGAAGTGCTCGCGAAACCATCCCTCGAGATAGCGCCGATAGCTGTCCGGCACCTTGTCGAGGGAGTTGCCGTGAATGACGACGATCGGCGGGTTCTGTCCGCCCTGATGGGCGTAGCGCAGCTTGGGTCTGATCGTGCCGCGACGGGGTGGTTGCTGGCGCTCGACCGCTTCGATCATCGAGCGCGTCAGTCTTGGTGTCGAGAGCTTGGCAGTGGCTGCTGCAAAGGCTTCATCGACCGATCGCATCAGGGCGCCGACACCGCGGCCTTCGGTGGCCACAACGAAATGCAGCCGGGCAAACGAGAGAAATCCGAGCTTGCGGGCGAATTCGACCTTGATGCGATCGCGGTGATGCGAATCGGCCAGATCCCACTTGTTGATACCGACAACGACCGCCCGCCCGGCCTCTAGCAGATAGCCCGCAATATGCGCGTCCTGATCGGCGACATCCTCGGCCGCATCGAGCAGGAGGATGCAGACATTGCTGTCTTCGATCGCCTGCAAGGTCTTGACGACCGAAAACTTTTCGATCACGTCGGTCACCTTGCCTCGCCTGCGCATGCCCGCAGTGTCGATCAGGGTGTAGGGTCGGCCGCTGCGTTCGAAATCGATCGCCACCGCATCGCGAGTGGTGCCAGGCTGATCGAAGGCGATCATCCTTTCCTCACCGAGCAGCGTATTGACCAGCGTCGATTTGCCGGCGTTCGGACGACCGACCACTGCCACCTTCACCCGTCGCGGTCCGCGCGGGTCGGCTGCGACGGCAGTCGGCGCCGCGCCACCTTCGGCCGGCGCAGGCTGGGCATCGAGGGCAGCAAGCTCGGCGGCAGTGGGTGCCCGAACAACTTCGGGAGACGGCTCATCGATGATCGGCTGATCAAGCTCAGGCAAAGCGTCTTCAATCAGTTCGCGAACGCCATCGCCATGCGCGGCGGAAATCGCAAAGGGCTGACCCAGCCCCAGCGACCAGAAATCGGCAATCGTCTGCTCACGCGCCATGCCTTCGGTCTTGTTGACCGCGAGCAAGACCCGTGCTGCCGTACGGCGCAACTCATTGGCAATATCACGGTCGCGTGCCGCCATGCCGGCGCGCCCGTCGACCACGAAGACCACCAGATCAGCCTCAATCACCGCCTGACGTGCCTGTCTCGCCATCTCGGCGGCAATGCCGTCACGCGCGACCGGCTCAAAGCCCCCGGTGTCGATCACGATGAATCGTCTATCACCGTAGCGTCCCTGGCCATAATGACGGTCGCGGGTCAAACCCGGTATGTCGTGCACCAGGGCATCTCGACTGCGGGTCAGGCGATTGAAGAGCGTCGACTTGCCGACGTTGGGTCGACCGACGATCGCAACAACCGGCGTCGGAACCCTGTCCTGCGTCACTCGACCCGGAACGCATGAAGCGTCCCGCCGGATGTCTGGACCACCAGGATCGAACCGATCGCTGTCGGCGGGGCAACGATCGCTTTGCCGTCGGTCGTTCTGACTGCGGAAAGCGTGCCGTCATCGCGGGACAGCCACAGCACATTGCCCTGGAAATCGCCGAAGGCGACCGATCGGGCCGCGATCAGCGGCGCGGACAGACGCCGGCGCGCGAGGCCCTTCTGCTGCCAGACCGGCGCACCAGCGCGGTCGAAGGCATGAACGATATCGTCGGCATCCGGCAAAACGACACCCCGCCCGTCGACATCAAGGCCCACTGCCGATGAGAAATCCTTGGTCCAGATCGGCTCGCCGTTTGCCGCGTTGAGACAACCGACACGCCCCTGATAGGTCGCTGCGCACAGCTCCTGGCCGATGATCAGCGGCGTTCCCACGACATCGGCCATTCGCTCGAGCTCGGTGGCACCACGCGGCTGAGCCAGTGGCACATCCCATCGCGGCGACCCGCTCGATAAACCGAGCGCCACCAGTCTGCCACCCGGCATGCCAATGAAGCCCAATGAAGGCACCATCGCGACGCCCCCCGACTGCCGGAGCACCAGCGGCGGATTCTGGCGCTGGAAGGTCCAACGTCGATTGCCGTTATCGCTGTCGAATGCCAGCACCCGATTGTCGGTGGTTCTCAGCAGCACCGTGCCATCGGCCACCGCGGGCGGCGTGACGATCTCGGCGCCAATCTGGGCAGACCATTTGAACTGTCCATCGACGTCATAGGCGAGTATCTCGCCTTGAATGGTCGCAACGACCGACACCAGGCCATCGGTACCGACGCCGGCGGTCAGGGTTTTTCCGGTGACGGTACGCCAGCGCGCCCGGCCGGTGTCGATATCGACGCGGGTCAACACGCCCTTCTTGGAGGCTGCCCAGACGCTGTCACCGATGGCCACCGGCGCGAAACCGATACCGGAGTCACCATCGAGTGCGACTCGCCACAACTGCGAGACCCTGACGCCACCAGTGCTTGCGGGCAAGGGATCGGGGGGTTTGCGAGACGAACCGAAACAGCCCGCAAGCACGAGTGCGGCCGCAAACACAACGAAGCGCCCGGACCGGCTCATGAGCAGACGCTCGCGCATCTCAGGCCCCTCCGAGCGCATCGAGCTTCATCTGCACGACCGATCGCATCGCACTGCCGCGATCGAGGCGGGCGAGCGCATCGACAAAGGCGGCTTTTGCCTCATCGCGCTTTCCCTGTGCGAGGAGGAGATCGCCGCGCCGATCGGCGAACAGGCCGGCAAACGACCCTGCGTCGGGGACAGTAAGCAACCCCAGACCCTCGTCGTAGGCCTTTTCATCCAGCAGCAGACCCGCCAGGCGCAATCGGGCAAGCAGTCGGTGCTCGGGCTCGACAGCCTTGTCGATCGCCCATTGAAGTGGCGCCTTGGCAGCCTTGATGTCACCGGCATCGTAATAGGCACGCGCGGCGACCAGCGCCGCCATCGACCCGTAGATCGTGCGGGGGTACTGCTCGAAGATCTGCCCTGATGCCACCTTGACCTTGGCGATATCGTTGAGTTGCACGGCCTGGCGCAGTTGCTCGTAGGCAGCCGACGCTTCGACCGCCTGCTTTTGCTGCCACCATCCCCAGCCGCGCCAGCCGGCGACCGCAAGCAGCAGCACGGTGATCACTGTAAGTACGGTATTGCCGTATTTTTTCCAGTACGCCTTGAAGGCGTCGAGCTGGTCCTGTTCCTCGAGATCGTAGGCCATGAAGTTTCCGTAGAGGGATCGTGATGCGGTCGGGCTCAGTCGCCTGTGGCAACCAGCGCATCAACCAGATAGTCGGCCAGCGCATCGAGCGCCACCGAGTGTTGCTGACCTGCCGCCCGCTCGCCGCCGGCGCTGCGCAGGGCCTTGACGGTCGCGGTCCGATTGGCCGCTTCATCGTCGCCGATCACCACCGCAAACTCGGCGCCGCTGGCATCGGCACGCTTGAATTGGGACTTGAAGCTGCCACCGCCGGCATTGAGCACGACATCGAGTCCGGCACTGCGAAGCCCCTCGGCGACGCTGAAGGCACTCATGCTCGCCGCATCGCCCTGATGAACCACATAGACATCGCAGCCCGGACCCTGATCGCTTTGGCTAGACTGGCTCATGAGGTCGAGCAGACGTTCGACCCCGATCGCAAAACCGCAGGCCGGCGCAGGCTTGCCGCCAAGCATTCCGATCAACGGGTCGTAACGCCCACCACCACAGACAGTGCCCTGGGCACCGAGCCGATCGGTGACCCACTCAAACACTGTCCGGTTGTAGTAGTCGAGACCTCGAACCAGTCGCGGATTGATCTTGAAAGGGATCCCGATCGTGCGCAGCAAGGCCTGCACCCCCTCGAAGTGCGCGCGCGACTCGTCACCCAGATAATCGGACAGCCTTGGCGCCGCCTCGACCAAGGCCTGCATCGACGGATTTTTGGTATCGAGAATACGCAGAGGGTTGCTGTGCAGCCGTCGACGCGCATCGTCGTCGAGCAGCGTCGCATTGTCTTCGAAATAGGCAATCAGTGCTGCGCGATGGGCCAGGCGCTCGCTTGCATCGCCGATACTGTTGAGTTCGAGACGGATATCGGTCAGGTCGAGATCGTCCCAGAGCCGCTGGCTCATGGCGATGACCTCGGCATCGATATCGGGCCCTGCAAACCCGAGCGCTTCAATACCGATCTGATGGAATTGCCGGTAGCGGCCTCGCTGCGGGCGTTCGTGGCGAAACATCGGCCCGGTGTACCAGAGCCGGCGCGGTCCGTCGTAGAGCAGGTTGTGCTCAATCACGGCTCGCACGACACCGGCGGTGTTCTCCGGCCGTAAGGTGAGATGTTCACCATTGAGCGCGTCTTCGAAGGAATACATCTCTTTCTCGACGATATCGGTGACCTCGCCGATGCCGCGCTTGAAAAGCGCTGTCGGCTCGACGATCGGCGTGCGGATCTGCCGATAGCCATAGCTGCGAGCCCAGGCTGCCACCGCATGCTCGAGTCGCTCCCACCGCTCCATCTGCTCGGGCAGAAGATCGTTCATACCCTTGACACCGGCCAGCCGTGCGGCGGGTCGAGCGGCAGTGTCATTCGGTGAGCGGGGCACAGCGTCGGACATAGTCAGGAGAGGTCGAATCAGCAGGGTTGGCGCAGCACAGGCCGCTGGAGTCAGAGGGTCAGGCGTTTTGCGCTTCAGGGGCGGTTGTGGCTGAACCGCCGGCGAAACCGCCATAACGGCGATGAACATAGTTCTCGACGATGGCCTGAAACTCCTGGGCGATATGATCGCCCTTGAGCGTCACAGTCCGTTCGCCATCGACGAACACCGGCGCAACCGGGGCCTCGCCGGCGCCCGGCAAGGAAATGCCGATATCGGCGTGACGCGATTCGCCCGGGCCATTGACGACACAACCCATCACAGCGACCTGCATCGATTCGACGCCAGGATAACTGGCCCGCCAGACCGGCATCTGAGTACGCAGGAAGCTCTGGATATGCTCGGCGAGTTCCTGGAAGAAGGTGCTGCTGGTTCGACCACAACCCGGGCAGGCAATGACCAGCGGCGTAAACGCACGAAGCCCCATCGTCTGAAGAATTTCCTGAGCAACGATCACCTCGCGGGTCCGGTCGCCACCTGGCTCGGGTGTCAGCGACACACGGATGGTGTCACCGATCCCCTCCTGAAGGAGAACCGCCAGCGCAGCAGTCGATGCAACAATGCCCTTGCTGCCCATTCCCGCTTCGGTCAGTCCGACATGCAAAGGGTAATCGCAGCGACGGGCGAGCTCACGGTAGACCGCCACCACGTCCTGAACATTCGACACCTTGGCCGACAGGATGATGGCGTTGCCAGGCAAACCGAGCGACTCGGCCTGAATGGCGCTGTCGATGGCCGAGGTGACCAGCGCTTCGCGCATGACCTGCATGGCATCGAATGGCCTGGCGCGCGCGGCATTTTCGTCCATCAGTCTGGCCAGCAGGGACTGATCGAGACTGCCCCAGTTGACGCCGATACGGACCGGTTTGCCATGCAGCGCTGCCACTTCGATCATCTGCGCGAAATTGCCGTCACGACGACTCGATGTGCCGACATTGCCGGGATTGATGCGGTACTTGGAGAGTGCTTTGGCGCAATCGGGGAACTGGGTCAGAAGCTTGTGGCCGTTGTAATGAAAATCGCCCACCAGCGGCACATCCACGCCCATCCGGTCGAGCTGCTCGCGCAGGGTGATGACTTCCCGAGCGGCCTCGGGCGAATTGACGGTAATTCGAACGACTTCTGACCCGGCCTGCGCCAATGCCTTCACCTGAATCGCAGTAGCAATCGGATCGGCGGTGTCGGTATTGGTCATTGATTGCACAACGACCGGTGCATCCCCACCGACCCGCACAACACGACTGCCCCAGCGGATGTCGACCTGACGCGATATCCGACGGGCAAGCGGTCCGACTGGCATGGGACGCCCCTCGAAGCCGTTCGGAGCTGACGGAGCAATGGTCACGGCAGTTTTACCTTCGCAATGTTGTTGGGCATGACGGTCAGCGGCTTGAGATCGACTGGCTTGCCCTCGAAGTCGAGACTGACCTGATTGGCGTTGCCGATCACCATTGACACCGGTTGCTTCGCATCGACATCGACCGGCGCGCCCGGTCTGACGATTGCACTGAAAACCGTTCGCCCATCGGCCTGCCGGACCTCGATCCAGGCATCCTGCCTGACGGTGAATCGCAGGGTCGAGGGTGCGCGAGCCATCTCGGAAGACGTGACGCCAGACGCTGCGCCGGATGGGCCGGTCGAGCCTGGGCTCGCGGACGATGCTGGGCTCGTGATCGACGAGCCGGGCGATTGCGCCTGGCCGGCGACTGCCGCGCCCTGCGCCGGATCAGGGACGGCAAGCGTCGGACCCGGGACCATCAGAGCAGGCGCTGCAGCCGGATCAGCTGGCACCGTCGTTGCACCGGCCGCACCGGGAGTTTCAGCCGGCAACGAACCGTCGACTGCCGCGGGCTTCGCCGGGCTGAACGGCTTGGTCACCGGCGGCACGCCAAACCATTGCGAGGGGTTTGAAATCTCGCCGTCCCGTCCGAAAAAGAATGCCAGCGCTATCACACCCAGCACGCCAAGCACTGCCCAGGGCAGGCGATTGCTGCGGGTATCGCCATCGAAGCCGAACCCGCCTGAACGAGGCATTTGTGTGCCAAGCGACGCCGAGGGGCGCAGCTCTTCTGCTTGCGCAAAACCGCCCACAACCTTCAGCAAAGGCTCAATGTCGACCTCGAGCAGCCTGGCATAAGCACGCAAGGTGCCACGGACAAACGCCCTGCCCGGCAAGGCCTCCCAGTCACCGCGCTCAAGCGCATCAAGCTGACGAACCCGCAACTTGAGCCGCTGGGCGACGTCGGCCTGGGACCAGCCGCGCTGCTCTCGCATCCCCGCAAGCTCGGACGATGAACCGACGGACGGGACGCCCGACATCGGATGCGGCAACGCGTCGGAGGAATCAGGCATCGAAAGCCCCTCGCTGCAGTAACTCCGCTTCGCGGGAGCCGGGGAAAAGCCGACGAAGCTGCGCCGACAGACTGTTGAAACTGTCGCGATCGCTGCCCTTGCGCTCGATGCGGATCGCCAGCCAGAGTGTCTCGGCGCTCGGCGGAAAAGTGTCGAGCAGCCGCCGCGAGTAGAAGCGGGCGCGATCGAGATCACCACGCCGCAGGTTGATCTCGCCAAGGTTGTACATCGCGACCGGATTGCGCGGATCGATCTGGAACGAGCGCAGGAAATAAGACTCCGCCCCGAGCTCATCACCGATCCTCAAGGAACAGATACCGGCGTTGTGGAGCGGACGTGCAGGCGTTGCATAAAGCGGATTTTTCAAGGCCGCCTGAAACTGGGGGATCGCCTGATCGGAACGCCCCGTCTGGCAAAGAAACCAGCCGTAGTTGTTCAGGAGATCGGAGTCGCCCGGTGCGATCCTCAGGGCTTGCCGAAATCCATCTTCGGCTCGCGCCTGCTCACCCAGTTCCATGTAGACCAGCCCCAGCATCCCGTAGGCCTGAGCGCTGTTGGCATCGATTGCCAGCGCGGCACGAAGTTCTTCGAGCGACTGCGCAAAGGCACGCTGCTGATAGTAGCCGGCCGCCAGATCGATCCTGATCTGGGCTCTGCGCGAGACGTCGGTTTCGACCTTCGGCGCCCCCGGCACCAGATCAACCGCACGGTCTTGCGCACGCTGGGCCGCTGCGGCGTCGCGCCGATTTGTCCGGGTATCGGTCACGGTGGAGGCGTTGTCGTCGACCACTCTTCTGGACTGCTCGACCGTCGTACAGGCCTGCATCAAGGCGCAGGCCACTGCGACAACAAGCAGCGCACAGGCACGGCCGGGCAGCATGCGCGCTACAGCGCATTGCCACCACGGCGACAATCCCGGTTCACGCTGGCTGACTGTTCGCACCCGCCCCCCTCAGATCGGCTCGATCATGATCGGACTGCGTTCGGTGCGTTGCACCAGACGAGTCCGGTCGAGAATATCGCCCGCCAATTGCCCGCAGGCCGCGTCGATGTCGTCGCCCCGCGTGCGCCTGACGGTCGTGACGATGCCTGCATCGAGCAGCCGCGCTGAAAAACTTCGAATCCGCTCGGCCGAAGAACGCCCCACACCAGCGCCAGGAAAGGGATTGAAAGGAATCAGATTGAACTTGCAGGGCACATCCCGGACCAGCTCGATGAGTTGCCTCGCTTGCTCGTCAGCATCATTCACCCCGTCGAGCATGACGTATTCGAAGGTGATGAAGTCACGGGGCGCCCGTTCGAGATATCGCCGGCAGGCCGCCATCAGCTCGACCAGCGGGTACTTGCGGTTGAGCGGCACCAGCCGGTTGCGAAGCTCATCGTCTGGTGCATGCAAGGACACCGCCAGCGCCACAGGCTGATCGTCGCGCAGCCGGTCCATCATCGGCACCACACCCGAGGTTGACACCGTCACGCGCCGACGTGACAAGCCGTAGCCATGATCGTCAAGCATGATGCGGATCGCGGCGAGCGTCGGCTCGTAGTTGAGCAGTGGTTCACCCATGCCCATGAAGACCACGTTGGTCACCGCCCGATCGTGATCGTCAGCCTGCTCTTCATCCGGATCGCTCAAGGCCGCCTTTCGAGCGCCCACAAGCCGATTGGCGAGCCACAGTTGACCGACGATCTCAGCCGACGACAGGTTGCGTGCAAAACCCTGCTTGCCTGTCGAGCAGAACAGACAGTTGACCGCGCAGCCCGCCTGAGTCGAAACGCATAAAGTGCCCCGACCGGATTCGGGAATGAACACTGTCTCGACCGCATTGCCATGACCGACATCAAGGAGCCATTTGCGCGTGCCATCAGCGGACAAGTGGTCCGAGATGACCGCAGGCGCAAGCACCCTCGCACGCTCGGACAAAGTCTGGCGAAAACCCTTTGCCAGATCGGTCATCGCGTCGAACTCCGACTCGAAACGCCGGTGCAACCAGCGCATCAACTGCTGTCCGCGAAAGGGCTTTTCACCCCACTCGCGACACAACTCGACCATCGCCGAGCGATCAAGCCCGAGCAGGTCGATGCGATCGATGGCGCCGCCGTCAGTCATCGGCTGTAGACGTTCATCCCGGCAAAAAAGAAGGCGATCTCGGCGGACGCGGTGTCGACACCATCCGAACCGTGAACCGCGTTGGCATCGATGCTGTCTGCGAAATCGGCACGGATGGTTCCCGGAGCCGCCTTCTTCGGATCGGTTGCGCCCATCAGATCGCGGTGCTTCTGGATCGCCGCCTCACCCTCGAGCACGGTGATCATGACGGGACCCGACACCATGAAGTCGACCAGATCCTTGAAAAACGGACGTTCGCGATGCACGCCGTAAAACGCCTCGGCCTCGCCGCGGGACAGATGCGTGAAGCGAGCTGCAACAAGTTTCAGCCCCGCAGACTCAAAACGGGAATAAATCTGACCGATGACGTTCTTGGCGACCGCGTCGGGTTTGATGATGGAGAGGGTGCGCTCTAAAGCCATTGTAGCTCCGAAAAATTTCTTATAAATTAGAGGGTTAGCGTGCGGGTCATTGATAAAACCTTAACTCGCGAGTTTACCATAGACAGGCCCCACCCCTGCTGACAGCCGCCATGATGGGACGAGTCGGAAAATTTATTTGATACCCCCACCGTCAGCCGGGTTGAAAGAAGCACTACCCTCCCTTACATTCCGGTCACGTGCATCCTGCGCGCCCTTCATTTCTGGAGATCGGAGTCACTATGGCTTACGAACGCAATTCGAACCCGTCGCTGCCCTACGGCAGCGATGGCGGCCTTGTCAGCACCTCAAGCAATCGGGTGCTGCGCAACACTTATGCCCTGCTCGCATTGTCGATGGTGCCGACCGTCATCGGCGCATGGATCGGCGTGAAGACCGGGTTTTCGTTTTTTCAGGACAGCCCGCTGATCGGTTTCATTGCCTTCATGGCGATCGCCTTCGGCTTTTTCTATGTGATTGAGCGCTTCAAGAACAGCGGTGTCGGTGTCGCGCTTCTGCTTGGCTTCACCTTCTTCATGGGGCTGATGCTGTCCCGAATGATCGGCCAGATCCTCGGTTTCAATAACGGCGCGCAACTGATCATGACCGCCTTTGGCGGCACTGCTGCCATCTTCGGCGCGATGGCAACGGTTGCCACGGTGAGCAAGCGTGACTTCACCAACATGAGCAAGTTCCTGTTCATCGGAATGATCATGATCCTGTTGGCGGGGGTAGCGAACATCTGGCTTCAGATGCCCGCCTTGATGCTGGTCATCTCGCTGCTGGCCATTGGCATCTTTTCGGCCTTCATCCTGGTCGACCTGCAGCGTGTCATTCGTGGTGGCGAGACCAACTACGTGACCGCAACGCTTGGCGTCTATCTCAGCGTCTACAACGTGTTCACCAGCCTTCTGTCGATTCTTGGCATCTTCGGCGGCGATCGCGACTGACAGCGTTTCTGCTGCGCCCCCTGCGGCCAGCCTCAAAACCGCCCTTCGGGGCGGTTTTTTTTGGTCAGTCCGACTGCTCGAAAACCGCAATCGATTCGACGTGCGAGGTGTGGGGAAACATGTTGATCACCCCGGCGGTTCGCAGCACCAATCCGCCCTCGTGAATGAGAATGGCCGCATCGCGAGCCAGCGTCGCCGGATTGCACGAAACATAAACGATTCGACGGGGCCTGATCGACCCCGGCGCGATTAGCGCCTGCACCAGCGCATGCGCCCCTTCGCGCGGCGGATCGATTAGCAGGCGATCAAAGGGCCCCAGCGACTGCCAGGCCTCGGCGGTGAGTTCAAAAAGATTGGCCGCTCGAAAGCTCGCCTTGAGGTGCAAGCCATTGGCCACGGCATTGTCGCGGGCTCGCTCGACAAGAACCTTGCTGCCCTCGATACCGACGACCTCGGCCGCCATGGTTGCCAAGGGCAGCGTGAAGTTGCCCAACCCGCAAAACAGGTCGGCAACGCGCTCATTGGGTTGGGCATCAAGCAGACGCAAAGCGCGGCCGACCAGCGCGGCATTGATGGCATGGTTGACCTGCGTGAAATCGGTCGGTCGAAACGGCATGACCACGCCGAATTCGGGCAGGGCATAGTGAAGCGTTGAGCGCGAACCAGCCGGGCCGCACAGGTATTCAATCGAATCCGGGCCTGAGGACTGAAGCCACAGGGCCACACTGTGTTGCGCTGAAAATTCGTGCAGGAGCGCAAGGTCGGCATCGGTTGGTGGCTGCAATACCCGCAGTACGAGTTCGATATGGGTCTCGCCATGGGCCACCTCGATCTGCGGCAAGCGATCGCGCAGAGACAGGCTGGCGACCAGCTCGCGCAGCGGCACGAGAAGAGCCGAGACGGCCGTCGGCAGGACGTGGCATTCGCGCATGTCGGCGACATAACTGGATCCGCGCTCGTGAAACCCGACCAGAACGCCACCCTTTTTGGGCACATGCCGCACCGAAAGCCGGGCACGATAACGATAACCGTAGGCGGGGCCCACAATCGGCGCGAGCATCGTTTCGGACCGTACCTTGCCGATGTGCCACAGGGTGTCTTCGAGCACTCGCTGCTTGATCGAGACCTGGGCGCGCGGCTCGACATGCTGCATCGAACAGCCGCCACAGACACCGAAGTTGGGGCACCGTGGCTGCACGCGCTGTGCGCTGGCGCGCTCGATGGTTTCGACCTCGGCCACCTCATAGCTGGGCTTGCGACGCACGACCCGGGCAGTGACGGTTTCGCCGGTAAGGGCGCCACGGACGAAAACCACCTTGCCGTCATTTCGCGCAACCCCATTCGCATCGAGATCAAGCGAATCGATCTTGAGGCGCAGGGTTATCGGGGCCACTGCGTTACGAACTCTTGCCAATGTCTTCCTTCCAGCCCTTCAAGAGTGCTGCGGGTATGTGCGATTTCGGCCTCGTATTGCGCAGGATCGAGCGCGCCTCGCATCAGTTGAAACCGACACCACAGCAGCCAGGTATTGGCCACATCGGTTTCGCAGTAGTCGCGAATCTCCTCGAGTCGACCCTGGCGCCAGGCCGGCCAGACCTGGGCGCCATCCATGCCCAGCTTGCCGGGAAACCCGCACAGACGCGCCAGCTGATCGAGCGGCGCATTCGCTCTGCCGTTATACAGCGCGGTCAGATCCATTAGGTCGGTATGCCGGGAGTGATAACGACTGATGTAGTTGTTGTAGCGAAAATCGCGGTCGTCATCGCCCTGATCCCAATAACGCGGCGCCTGAACCTTGTGAATCAGACCGCGATAGTGGAGCACCTGCAGATCGAATCCGCTGCCGTTCCAGGAGACCAGGTTGGGCGAATACTTTTCGATCGTCCTGAAAAACGCCTGGATCAGCCTGCCTTCTTCGCCCGGCCCGCCATGCAGTGACTTCACGCGCAGACCGTCGGCGTCGCGCATCAGCATTGAAATGACGATGATCTGATGCAGATGAAGCGGCAGAAAATCGCTGCCATTGGTCTGTTCGCGCCGTCGCTCGAAGGCTGCCTGGGCGACCGCGTCATCGTCGCCCTCAAGACCCCAGGCCAGCCGCAGTCCGGCGACATCCGGAATGGTCTCGATGTCGAATACCAGTGTGGCGGCCATCCCGAAGACCGCTCAGCGCTTGGGCAGGTATTTCGCCGGGTCGACCGGCTTGCCCTGCTGTCGAATTTCGAAGTGCAAACGTTGCGTGCCAGCGGAGGAGTCGCCCGCCTCGGCGATCTTCTGCCCGCGCTTGACGGTCGTGCCTTCCTTGACCATCAGCGATCGATTGTGCGCGTAGACCGACAGCAGATCGTTCGTATGTTTGACGATCACCAGATTGCCGTAGCCGCGCGGCCCGACGCCACTGAAGATCACCCGGCCGTCTGCGGCAGCCAGCACCGAATCGCCTGTGCCGGTGGCAAACGACATGCCTTTGCTGTTCGAATCGTTGAAGCTCTGCACCACGCGACCGGCGCTGGGCCAACTCCATTCGATGTCGGATTTGCTGGCCTCGACAGGGGGCGTGGCCGCAGCCCCGCCCGCACCTGCGGCTGGTGCAACCGTTGCCGGCGCGGCCGGCGCCGCTTGCGTCGGTGGCGCCGCCGGCGTCGATCCGAGAGGGCGCGACTCGATGGCCTTGGCATCGATCGAACCGCTGCGAACCGGTGCCGACTGCACACCCGCGGCATCCGGGGTCGTGCGCGGCGCAGCCGGGCTGGGCGCAGTCGGGCTGGGCGCAGCCGGCGTCGCAGGCCGGGCCGCAGCGCCACTGGCAGACGTCTGCGCCGTGCCGCTTGGTGAACCCGGCGACGTGCGCGAGACGATCGGTGCCGGCGGGCCACTCGCGCAACCGGCGATCAGCCCGATCATGGCGACGATCAGGGCACCGGCCAGACAATGACGAACTTGGAATCCGAGGCGTGGCAAAAGCAGCATGGCATCTTGGCGCAAATAGGCTTCAGGGCTAGGAGGCGATCGGGGCTTCAGTGAGTGCCGCGTCGCAAAGGCACGAATCGTACCGCGTCGAGCACCGTCAGGACCCAATCGTCGCGACCGTTGCGGTCGACCTGATGCAGCGCCTGAGCCCCGGCAATGCCGGTCTGCACCGGCGCAACCAGCCTGCCGCCGATGGCCATTTGCAGCAGCAGCGGCTCGGGGATGGCGTCTCCGGCTGCCGCGAGAATGATCGAATCGTAGGGCGCAGCAGCCTCGACACCCTGCCAACCATCGCCAAAGACCAGACGCAGATTTGGCAGGCGCAATGGCCGAATGTGGGTCCGCGCGGCTTCATGCAGCCATCGCAGGCGTTCGATCGAGACCACCTCGCCAAACACATGAGCCAGGACTGCCGCCTGATAACCGCATCCTGTACCCACTTCCAGCACCTTGGCCGATCTGAGTTCAGCGGTCGACCGGTCCCGGGCCAGCAGTTCGATCATGCGGGCCACGGTGGTTGGCTTGGAGATGGTTTGGCCCTGCCCGATCGGCAAAGCAATGTCTTCGTAGGCCCGACTGGCCAGACCCGACTCGATAAAAGCATGGCGAGGGATAATGCCCATCGCGGCCAGCACACGATCGCTTCGCACGCCCTGCGCTCGCAGGGCCTCCACCATCCGGGCTCTCGCCCGGTCAGAGGTCAGCCCGCCACCCGGCGGCGTGCCTACGACGCCAGCCAATTGCGGGTCGCGTCTGCGAGCGATGTGGCGGTCAGATCGATACGCAAAGGCGTGACCGACACCTGGCCGGCTGCCACGGCATGAAAATCGGTCCCCGGCCCTGCATCCTTGGCGCTGCCCGCCGGTCCGATCCAGTAGATCACGTCTCCGCGCGGATTGCGTGCCTTGATGACCTCTTCGGCGTGATGACGCTTGCCAAGTCGGGTCGAGACCCAAGGCCCGATCTGATCATAAGTCCGGTTGGGAATATTGACGTTGAGCAGGACGGGCCCAGACGCCGGATAGGGATTGTCGATGAAGCGCTGGACGACCTCGCGCGCCACTCTGGCTGCGCTGTCGAGGTGCTCGTGACCCCGGTGACTCAGCGAAAAGGCGATTGCAGGCACGCCGAGCAAAAAGCCTTCCATCGCAGCGGCGACCGTGCCCGAGTAGATGGTGTCGTCTCCCATGTTGGCCCCGTCGTTGATGCCCGACACGACCAGATCCGGGCGGTGATCGAGCAGCCCGGTGATGGCGATATGCACGCAGTCGGTTGGCGTGCCGTTGACATAGTGAAAGCCGCTGGCCGCAGTGCGCACCGACAAAGGGCGATCGAGGGTCAGCGAGTTGGACGCGCCGGAACGATCGCGCTCGGGCGCGACCACAGTGACCTGTGCCAATGACTTCAACTCGCGCGCCAGAGCCGCCAGCCCTGGGGCGAAATAACCATCGTCGTTACTGATCAGAATGCGCATGATTGATCGCGACTGAGGCCGCGTGAGCAGATTGCGGGAAGCGACAGCGTCGATGCTGCGGGCAACAGCGGACCGCCTGCCGACATCGTGTTGTGACGTGTGATGGTAGCCCGAAATGCCGACCGGCCACCGTCGCCCCGGATTGGCTCAAAACGGAACTTTCTCTGGCCTCGCCACAAATCGCGGCAAACAATGGTGAAGAAACCTGAATAGACCAGGAGACAAAGCATGATTTCAGTAAAACAAGGTGTCGCGACTGGCTTGCCGCTTGCCGGCATCAAGGTGGTGGAAATCGCCCAAAACCTCGCTGGCCCCTACGCCGGCGAGATTCTTGCAACCCTTGGCGCGGACGTCATCAAGATCGAGCGACCCGAGGGCGGAGATGATGCGCGCGGTTGGGGGCCGCCCTTCCTGAACGGCACGTCGACCTTGTTCCAGACCATCAACCGGAACAAGCGCGGCATCACGCTCGATCTGAAGGATCCCGAGGGCGTCGCCTGGCTCAAGGGGCATCTTGCCAGCGCCGATGTGCTCGTACAAAACCTGCGTCCGGGCACGATGGATGCGCTCGGCCTTGATGCCGCAACGCTGCGGACACTCAATCCACGTCTGGTCTATTGCTCGCTGTGGGCCTACGGACACAAGGGACCCATGCATCTGCATCCGGGCTACGAACCGATGATGCAGGCGTTTTCGGGAATCTTCAGCGTCAATGGCGGGCCCGAAGGGCAAGGATCGCGAGTCGGCCTGTCGATACTGGACCTTGGAACCGGGCTTTGGACAGCACTTGGCTGCATCGCGGCCCTGCTGCGGCGAGAAAAGACCGGTGAAGGCGGCGTCGTCGACACCTCGCTGTTCGAGACCGCTCTGGCATGGCTGAACGTGAATCTTGCGAGCTTTCAGGTCACCGGCGTACAGCCCGAACGTCATCGCAGCGGCAGCTCCCGACTGGTGATTTTCCAGGCCTTCGATACCAGCGACGGTGAAGTGGTCGTGGCTGCCGCCAATGACCGCCTGTTTGCCAAGCTCGCCAGGGAGCTGGGCCATCCGCAATGGGCGAGTGATCCGCGCTATGCGAGCAATGCAAAGCGGGTGGAGAACCGCGAAGAGCTGGTCGGACTGGTGGCTCGGATCATGCGGCTTGCCCCCACGGGCGAATGGATCGACCGGCTTGAGGCAATCGGGGTGCCCTGCGCGCCGATCAATGATCTCGCGCAGGTCAGCGAGCAGCCACAAACCGAGGCAATCGGCATTTTTCAGCAGCTTCCCGACATCGACCTGCGGGTTGTCGGCCTGCCAATCTCCATCGACGGCGTGCGCCCGCCGATGCGCCATCGCGCTCCGCTGCTGGGTGAACACAATGACGAGGTCGGCGTGCCGCCTGTGCGCGTGCCGGCCAAAACCGGGACCAAAACCGGCAATTAAGCGATACGCCGAGACACCCTTGACCGGGGATGGACCCGGAACTCGGCTCAGGCGTCGGTAGGCCAGTCGCGGATATAGGCCTTGAGCATCCGGTTCTCGAAGCCCTGCTCTTCGAGCACTGCCTTGGCGACGTCGTGAAAGGAGACCACCCCCATCAGCACAGCGCCATCCATTACCGGCAGATATCGCTGATGATGCTCGAGCATCAGCCAGCGCAACTCATTGACCTCCATCTCGGGCGAGGCAATTGCCGGCGAGGGATTCATGACCTCTCGCACGACGATCTCGGCGACTGGCGGAGTCGGGCCATGACGATGCTCCTGCTGGCGGCGCGCCAGCACCCGGATCACCTCGCGAAAGGTAAGCATGCCGGCAAGGCGCCCGCGCTCCATGACAACCAGAGAGCCGATGTCGTGCTCGGACATCACGATGACCGCGTCGGACAGCATTTCGTCAGGCGTAACGGTAAAGAGCGTTTTGCCCTTGATTTTCAGGATTTCGCTGACCTGCATAGCAGTCTCCTCGCACGACGGTCAGCCTGATGCTAACGAGTCGCCCGAATGCTGGCAAGCCGAAAACAGGCCGTCAGTGGGTCTGGATCGTGCGCAACTGCGGTGGCAAGGACGCGCGTGGCAGGGTCCGTTCAAGCTCACGGACGACCGCAGTTCGCAGGTCACGCAGCTCGAGCGGCTTGGCCAGGTAGGCGCTGCAGCCGGCAGCAGCACCCCGGATGACGTCGAGCGTGGACACGCGGTCGGTGAGCGCGAGGATCGGCAAGCCTCGCCATTGCGGCTGACTGCGAATCTTCCGCGCGAGCGTCAGGCCATCGGTATCGGGCAGCCCGATATCGATCGTGGCGAGATCGACCCGACCGCGGACCAGCCGTTCGAGCGCCTGAGCCCCGCTCGACACTGCTTCGACATGCATGCCCATCCCGGCGAAGCTGAGCGAGACTTCGCGCTGAAAATCGGCATCGGCGTCAATCACCAGCACGCGCGGACACTGGGTCGGAGCATCGGCCGCATCGCATGGCGCGACAACGCGGTGCAGACATTCACCGCTGTCATTCTGATGGTGCAAGCCCTCGGCCTCGACGACTTCGTTGAGGGTTCTGACCAGATCGCGCGCCAGACAACTCAGGTCGATCCGGTATCGGCCAGAGCCGATCTGATCGATACCGAGCGCGGCGACCACGGGGATACCCCGGCGCAATGCGGTCAACCAGGCCGACAAGTCAGCCTCGGCGTGTTGGCAGCGCCCGGCAAGCAGAATGTCTGCGGCTTCGATACCGCGCGAATCAATCGCTGCACCGCTTACCCCGGCAGGCGGCAACGGCATGGCCGGACCGTGCTCGGAGACAGCCAGGCGGTAGGCATAGGGATTGTGCAGACTGTGGCGAAAGACGATCTCGATCATCCGAAGCTGGTTCGGGTCGAGCCCGGTCACGGCCAAGGTAAAGCGAGGCTTGGGATTCATGGTGTTGTCAGACGCCTCGGGCCGGGGATATCAGTCGCCAATCATGAGATTCTGACTTGACATTGCCTTGTCCGATAGTCGTCTGTCGGGCAGCCGCGACGCTGATGCCCTGAGGCCGGACCAACGGTGGGCAGGTATTCGTCGGCGGCGCGACGCGCGGGGATGACGCTATCGACGATGCCGCCTGGCGCCCACTCAAGCCGCACAGGGCTGCATGCTAGGATCAAGCAGCACCGGCGGGGCATCTCGACCCTGCGGTTTTAATGCGATTTCTCATGACCCAGCGCGATCCCCAAGGCATGGCCACCCAGGCGATTCATGCCGGTGCCGTGCCCGATCCGGCGACCGGAGCACGGGCGACGCCGATCCACCTGAGCGCAGCCTTTGTCTTTCCTGATTCCGACCATGCCGCGGCGCTCTTCAACATGGAGCGTTCGGGTCATGTCTATTCACGCATCAGCAATCCGACCGTGGCGGTTCTTGAAGAAAGAATGGCCGCACTTGAGCAGGGGGTTGGCGCGATTGCCACCGCGAGTGGCCAGGCCGCACTGCATCTGGCCGTGGCAACCCTGGCGGGCGCCGGTTCGCACATCGTCGCCTCGAGTGCCCTCTACGGCGGCTCGCACAACCTGCTGCACTACACGCTGGCCCGCTTCGGTATCGAAACCACCTTCGTGGCCCCTCGCGATATCGACGCCTGGCGCGCCGCGCTGCGTCCCAATACCCGTCTGCTCTTCGGTGAAACCCTCGGCAATCCGGGGCTGGACGTGCTCGACATTCCGCGTGTTGCCGAAGTTGCCCATGGCCATCGGGTGCCGCTGCTGGTCGACTCGACCTTCACCACCCCCTGGCTGATGCGACCTTTCGAGCACGGCGCCGATCTTGTCTATCACTCTGCAACCAAGTTCTTGTGCGGGCACGGCACGGTGATTGGTGGCGTGCTCGTCGATTCGGGTCAATTCGACTGGGTCGCTTCGAACCGCTTTCCCGAACTGACCGAGCCCTATGCAGGGTTTCACGGCATGGTGTTTGCCGAAGAATCGACGGTTGCGCCCTTTTTGCTGCGCGCGCGCCGTGAAGGCCTGCGCGATTTCGGCGCGAGCCTGTCGCCGATGAACGCTTTCCAGATCCTGCAGGGGATCGAGACGCTGCCGCTGCGCATGGCGCGACATGTTGACAATGCCCGAAAGGTCGTCGAATTCCTGAATGCACATCCGATGGTGGCGCATGTCGGCTGGCCCGAACTCGACTCGCATCCCGACCAGGCGCTCGCACGATGCTTGTTGCCACGCGGCTGCGGCGCGGTCTTCAGCTTCGATCTCAAGGGTGATCGCGCCGCTGGCCGGCGCTTCGTCGAAAGCCTCGAACTGTTCTCGCACCTGGCCAATGTCGGCGACGCCAAATCGCTGGTCATCCATCCGGCCTCGACGACGCATTTCCGGATGGACTCGGCCGCGCTGGCCAACGCCGGCATCGGTGAGGCGACGCTGCGTCTGTCGATCGGACTGGAAGACGTTGACGATCTGATCGACGATCTCAAGCGCGGCCTTCGTGCCGCACAGAAAGGCGCCTGAACGGCGTTCGGGGAGCCCGGCACCATGAAATTCGAACTCGACGGCCGCAGCGGCTATGCCTATACCGGCGGGCGTGCCTTCGACCCATCGCGCCCCGTCATTGCCTTCGTTCACGGCGCGCAACACGACCACAGCGTCTGGATCCTGCAGAGCCGATGGCTGGCGCATCACGGCTGGTCGGTGCTGGCCTTCGACCTGCCCGGACACGGCCGCAGCGCGGGCCCGCCGCTGACCGACATCGAATCGATGGCGCACTGGGTCTTGCGCTCGCTCGCCACCCTGGGCGTGCAGCGGGCTGCCATCGTCGGCCACAGCATGGGTTCGCTGATTGCACTCGAAGCAGCTGGCCAGCAGCCGCAATCGGTCAGCGGGATTGCGCTGGTTGCGACCGCCTTTCCGATGCAGGTCTCGGACGCCCTGCTTCAGGCGGCCGACCAGAATGAACAGGCCGCCTTTGACATGATCAACCGCTGGTCGCATGCCCGCCTGACCCATCGACCAGGCACGCCGGGCCCAGGCTTTTCGGTCTTCAACCAGAATCTGCGACTGATGCAACGCCAGGCACCCGGCGTGCTGCTCAACGACTTCAATGCCTGCAATGTCTACGCTCGCGGACTCGATCGTGCGAGCCACCTGCACTGCCCGGCGCTCTTCGTGCTGGGCGCACGCGATGCCATGACCCCGCCGAAGGCGGCCAAGGCGCTGATCGACGCGGTGGGGTCCTCCACGGTCGTTCGAATCCCGGGGTGCGGGCACGCGATCATGGCCGAAGCGCCTGATGAGGCCCGAGACGCGCTTGCCGAATGGATGACTCGTCTGCCGGCCAATGAGGTGATAGCGGCGGCCTGAGCCTCCGGTTGCTGAGGGGGATGATCAGGTCGGCAAGTTGCCGGTCGCAGGCAGGGCAAGGATCTCGGACAAGGGCCGATCGAGCAGCGGACTGCCCGGATCGAAGGAAGCGCCCCTCGGCTGGCGGTCAGCGCGGGCGGCTAGGCCGGGCTGCAGCGACCAGACCCGATCGAACAGCGGGCGCAATGTCTTGCCGGGTAACCCGGCTGCAGGCAGCCAGTATTCATCCCAGACACCGGCGGATCCGCCATCGGCCCGAACCGGCCAGACCCGCATCAGATAGGCCTGCGACGCCAGCAAAGCGACGACCCGGTCAGCCGCCTTGGCATCTGCGTCGAACTCGGCCCGGAACCGCTCGCTTGGGACCGGCCTGGGCGATTCCCGCACCAGCGCAGACAGGATGTGAACCATCCGCTCGAATTCGGCCGATGGCGTTGCCACATGCGGATCGCCAAGCGATACCCCCCAGAACCGGACATTGGCGGCGACCAGTGCGCCGATCAGCACGCTCATCCAGACTGCAAACAGCCACAGCAAAAAGAGCGGCAACGCCGCAAATGCGCCGTAGACAATCGCATAGCTTGGAAACCGCGTGAAATAGAGCCCAAGCAGCAGGTTGAGCAAACCGAGCAATCCGACTGAGACCAGCGCTCCGACCAGGGCATGACGCCATCGGACGCGGTCATTCGGCGCAAGCCAGTAAAGCATCGAGAGAGCAGCGATGCCCAACACCGCAGGCAGCCAGCCACCCATGACATCAGCGATGCCGGTGAACGCCCGGACCCTTGCAACCAGCGAGGTCTGCAGGGCGAGCGCGCCGCCAAGCAGCACCGGGCCGATCGTGAGGAGTGTCCAGTAGAGCATCATGCGTTGCGCAAGCGGGCGCGGACGCGGTGTGCGCCAGATCTGGTTCAGGGTCTTGTCGATGGTGAGCATCGAGGTGATCGCAGTGGCGCAAAAGGCCACGGTACCGATTGCCGAGAGCTTGCCCGCGGCCTCCAGAAACTGGTTCAGGTAGCGGATGATGATCGTGCTGAAGGACGGCAAAAAGAGATTCGTGGCCAGGAAACGCTCGATATCGGTGCGCATCGATTCGAAGGCAGGCAAGGCGGTGATCAGCATCAGTCCGACCACGGCCATCGGCACGATGGCGCCCAGGGTGAGCAGGGTCAGGCTGCTCGCGGTTTCCTGCAGCCTGAGCTCGAAGGCCTGACGCCGCATCGCCCGCAGCAGCATCCGCAGGTTGGCGATGAATTCATGCATCCGGCCATGATACCTTCGCGCGATGACCCGATCCGATCGACTGCGAGGCCTTGCGCTCGCCTGCTCAGGCGCCCTGGCGGCACTCATGCTGGCCTGGGAGCTCTGGCTGGCGCCGGCCCGCGCGGGCGGCTCGACGCTCGCGCTCAAGGCCTTGCCTCTGGTGCTCGCCCTGCCCGCTTTTGCCCGCGGCAGTGTGCGCGCCTATCAATGGTGGTCGATGCTGATCCTGATCTATCTGTGCGAAGGCGTGGTGCGTGGCATGACCGACGTCTCGTCCGTCGGGCGAGCGCTCGCTTGGGCAGAAGCCGCGCTGTCGACCCTGACCTGGGGCGCGATCATCGCGTATGTGATGGCCGCGCGATCGGGCAAGGCGCCATGAGCGCGTCGCCGCAATGGCGCTTCCTGGCGGTGCTGCTGCTCCCTGCCGGCATGGCGCTGACAGTGTGGTCGCTGACGATGTGGCCGCTGACGGTGCATCCCGAAAGACTCGATACGCCATCGGGCGCAGCCGCTGTCGGCGGCATGTTCTGGATCGCACTGGCGCCGCTGCTGTCGATCCACCTGGCACTGCCTCTGCTTGACGCCCTCGCAGGAGATGATGCGATCCCGGCGCAAAGCGGCACACCGCATCCCTTGAATACCCTGCTGCCGATGGCCTGTCTGCCTGCCTGGCTGGCGGTTCTCGTTGCCAGCTGTCAGGCGAGCCTCGCCTTAGAGGGCCTGACCTGGTGGGCCCTGGCAGCATCGGCCGGTGCGACCGGCGGTATTGTCGCGATCAATGTCGGGCATGAACTGATCCATCGCCCGACCCGCCTGCAGCGCCTGATCGGCGGACTGCTGCTGTCGTCTGTCGGCTATGGCGTCTTCAAGGTGGAGCATGTCCGGGGACACCACCTTCGGGTGGCCACGCCCGAGGACGGCGCAAGCGCGCAGCGAGGCGAGGGGCTCTGGCATTTCGTGCCGCGATCGGTCATCTCGACCTTCGGGCATGCCTTGGCAATCGAATCATTACGCATGGCGCGACAGCATCCGGCGTCCAACCCTGCGTCGCAGCTGCGTCGTTTCGCGGGCAACGAGACCCTGGCCTGGATAGCGGTCAGCCTGATGCTGGCAATTGCCATCGGGCTGAGCCTGGGGATCGACGCAGTGACATTCTGGCTGGTGGCCTCGGCAGTGGCCATCCTGGAGCTCGAAATCATCAATTACATCGAGCATTACGGGCTTGAGCGCAAGCGGCAGGCCGACGGCCGCTACGAAGCCGTCGAGCCGCGCCACTCATGGAATGCCAACACCACCCTGGTGAACGCTTTTTTGCTGAATCTGCAGCGACACTCTGATCATCACCGCCATGGCGCAAAGCCGTATGTCGGCCTGAGCAGCATGAGTGATGCACCCCAGATGCCGGCGGGCTATGGGGCCATGGTGATGCTTGCGCTGGTGCCACCCCTGTGGCGAGCGGTCATGGACAGGCGCCTCGATCGCTACCTGGAATCGACGCTCGAAACATCTGCTTGCACCCACGACGCGGACGGCGCTGGCGGCTGATCGGACCCGAGTGCACCCGCCCGTTCAACCTCCCGCATTGCCTGCATCAGCAAGCCTGCGTCGGCACCGGCAAGCAGGCGGGCATCGCTGAGTGTGCGCCGCCAGGCGCGCGCGCCTGGCCGGCCATGATAAAGCCCCAGCATATGGCGCACGATCGAGCGCAGGGGCACGCCTTCGGCAATTTGCCGCTGCGCATAGTCGGCCATGGCATCGACCACCTCGGCGCGAACAAGCGGTGAGGTGTCGTCGCCATAAAAGCATCGATCAACCTCGGCCAGCAGCCACGGGTCGTGATAGGCCGCACGGCCCAGCATCACGCCATCGAGGCCGGCACTGTGCTGCAGGGCGCTGGCGATCGAATCGAGGCCGCCATTGAGCAGGAAGCCGGCATCGGGAAAATCGATCTTGAGCTGATGGACCACGGCATAACGCAGGGGCGGCACCTCGCGGTTGTCCTTGGGACTGAGCCCCTCGAGCCAGGCATTGCGGGCATGCACGATGAACATCCGGATACCGACCGAATACAAGGCACCGACGAAGTCGCGCACGAAGGCATAAGGTTCCTCGCGGCCGAGTCCGATGCGATGCTTGACGGTCACCGGCACCGATACCGCGTCCTGCATCGCCTTCACGCCATCGGCGACCAGCGCCGGCTCACGCATCAGACAGGCGCCAAACGCACCCCGCTGCACCCGTTCGCTCGGGCAGCCGCAGTTGAGGTTGATCTCGTCATAGCCGTATTGCTCGCCGATGCGAGCGCTGCGCGCCAGATCGTCGGGCTCGCTGCCGCCAAGCTGCAGGGCCACCGGCTGCTCGCTCGGATCGAAACCGAGCAGACGCTGCCGATCGCCGTTCAAGATCGCGCCGGTCGTCACCATTTCGGTATAAAGCCGGGCGTGACGCGACAGTTGCCGGTGAAAGAAGCGGCAATGCCTGTCGGTCCAGTCCATCATCGGTGCCACGCTGAACACCGCAGGCGCACGAGGAGGCAACACCGCAGTCGACAGTGCAATGACGTTCAAATCAGCCCCGAAACAAGATTGATCGTGAGTGCCAGTAAGGTTGCATTGAAGAAAAACGCGAGCACGCAATGCACCAGACCGACACGGCGCATGGTGCGGCTGCTCAGCCCCACATCGGCAGTCTGCGCAGACGTCCCGATGATCGCCGCAAAATAGAGAAAGTCGGCATAGTCGGGCCTCTCTTCGCCCGGAAAATCGAGGCCGCCCGGATGACCGGCCGCTTCGGCGGCATAGTAGACATGGGCGTAATGCAGCGCAAACTCCACCTGCGTGAACGCCCAGGATGACACCACGGTGAGCACCGACAGCGCGACAGGCCAGTGCCGCGCCGATTCGGGAAGCGCCCTGGCGACCGCGAGCTGCGCGAAGATCGTGCCAAGGCAGACGATCGCTGCCAGCACGACCAGCGTCAGCACCAGCGTGCGGCCATCATCTTCGGCAATCGCCCGCGAGCGCATCGACTCATGGGTCGAACGGAACATCAGCAGCAGGGCCAGCACCAGATAGACCCACGCACCGGCATTCCAGCCGAGGATGGCACGGGTCAGTGGATGCAGCCCGAGCGTGTCAGGCAGCGCAAGCGCGACAACAACGCCAAACGCGACGCTGAACATCAGCCGCGGCCTGACCAGCAGTCCCCTGACCCAGACGAAGCCTGCTGCGCCGGTCTCAGACTTTCGCATCAGCCTGGTCATTGCCCTCAGGCCGTCGCGGCGCGGCAGACACCTGAGGTCGATGAACAATGGTTCTCGGCGAGGCAAACCAGACAATCACAATCAGCGACACATACAGAACGGACGAGATGTAGAACAGGTCATCGGCTGCCATGGTGTGGGCCTGGGTATCGATCATCTGATTAATGATGGCGTTGATCTGATCACTGCTCAGGCCTTGCGCGGTGAGGTCGGCACGGGACTGGGCGAGCGCCGTGTTGCCGCTGTTGATCGACTCCGCGATGTTGGCGTGATGCATCTTGGCACGATCTTCCCAGACGGTTCCGAAGATCGAGGTCACAAAGGCGCCCGCACTGATCCGCGCGAAATTGCTCAATCCTGCCGCCGCCGGCATCTCCTGCGGCGACAGGCCGTTATAGATGATGGCCTGCAGCGGCACGAAAAAGAAAGCCACCGCAATACCCTGGATGAGCGTTGGCACCAGGATGACCTCGAATGGCGTCTGCACGGTGAAGTCCGCGCGCATCCAGCAGACCAGGCCGTAAAGCAGGAAGGCGATGCTCGCCAGCAGCCGCGAGTCGATCAGCCCAATTTTGCGGCCAACCAGCGGCGAGAGCGTGAGCGCAAAGACACCCACCGGTGCGAGCGCAAGCCCGGCCCAGGTCGCGGTGTAGCCCATCCATTGCTGCAGCCACAGCGGCAACAGGACGAGATTGCCGAAGAACAGACCATAGGACAGCGAGAGTGCGACCGTGCCAGCCAGAAAGTTGCGACGCCCGAACAGCCTGAGGTTGACGATCGGCGAAGGCTCGGTGAGCTCCCAGGCCAGGAACAGGACGAAGCCCACCGCAGAGATGGTCGCCAGCACGATGATCAGCGTCGAACCGAACCAGTCGAGGTCCTTGCCGAGATCGATCGTCATCTGGAAGGCACCGACCCAGATGATCACCAGCGCCAGGCCAACGACATCGAGCGGCACGCGGCGCGGACCGGCGTCGCGCTTGCGATAGACCGACCAGGTCACCATGGCAGCAACCAGCCCCACCGGCACATTGATATAGAAAATCCATGGCCAGCTGATCGTCTCGGTGATCCAGCCACCCAGCAAGGGGCCCACCACCGGCGCGATCAGCGTCGTCATCGACCATAGCGACAAGGCCACGCCGGCCAACTCGCGCGGATAACTCGCCAGCAGCAGAGTCTGAGACAGCGGGATCATCGGTCCGGCGACCAGACCCTGGATCACGCGAAAGACGATCAGGGTCTCGAGATTCGGCGCAAAGCCGCACAGCCAGGAGGTCAGGACAAACAGCAGGACACTGGCGACGAACAGGCGCACCTGCCCGAAACGCTGGGTCAGCCAGCCTGTCAGCGGCACCGAGATGGCATTGGCTACCGTGAAGGAGGTGATGACCCAGGTCCCCTGCGAGGGGCTGACGCCGAGGTCGCCTGCGATCGCCGGAATCGAGACATTGGCAATCGAGGAATCAAGCACATTCATGAAGGTGGCCGACGCCAGGGCGAGCGTACCGAGCACGCGCTCGCCGCCCTTCAGTGGTTCGAAGGAAGCCGGCACGGGAGGGGCTGAGCTCATCGGCGGACGGCCATCGGCTTCATGAGCCGCGACGGCCCGAACGCGAGGCCTGTGACGGCGTCACCGGGGCAGCGCTCGCTGTCGCGCCCGACCCCAGGTTACGGGCGATAATCTCGCGGATGCGCTGATCGGCCTGATCGCCGGCGACTGCGAAGACCCCGGTACTGTTGCTGCGCTCGGGAACCACGACGAGCGAGATCGGCGCACCGTCACCATCCGAGACATCGACATCGACCTGCATCGACAGGCCGACCCGAAGCGGATGCCTGGCGAGCTGCTCAGGATCAATCTCGATGCGCACTGGCACACGTTGCACCACCTTGATCCAGTTGCCGGTGGCATTCTGGGCGGGCAGCAGCGCGAAGGCCGCCCCGGTGCCTGCACCCAGCCCCCGAATCTTGCCGTCGAAATCGACTTTGCGACCATACACATCGGCCTGCAGACGCACCGGCTGACCCATTCGCATATCGCGCAACTGCCCTTCCTTGAAATTCGCTTCAACCCAGACCTGCTCGAGCGGCACGATCGACATCAGCGGCGCACCGGCCGCAATCCGCTGGCCGACCTGCACCGTGCGACGAGCCACCTGCCCGCCGAGCGGCGCAGGAATCTCGCATCGCTGCAAGGCGAGCCACGCTTCCCGATAGGCGGTGGCCGCGCGTTCGACATTCGGATGCGCCGCCACGGTGGTGCCCTGCGTGAGGGCGAGATTGCTCGAGGCCTGATCCCTGGCGACCTGCAATGCGGCGCGGGCGACTGCCAGCGCGCCGCGGGCCGACTCGACCGCGGCCTCGGCATGCTTGAGATCTTCGGTCCCGATCGCGCCGCTTGCGACCAGCGGCGCTCGCCGGGCAAGGTCGTCGCGGGCGCGAGCGAGTTCGACCTGCAGGCGGGCCTCATCGGACACCCGCATCGACACACTGGCGGCGAGTGCCGCATTGTTCGCATAAATCGTGCTGACCTCGCGAACCGTCTGGCCAAGATGCGCTTCGGCGCGTGTCAGCGCGAGCTGCGCATCCGCCGGGTCCATGCGCACCAGCGGCTGGCCCGCCTTCACGATATCGGTATCGTCGGCCAGCACCGCAATCACAGTCCCGGCAGATTGCGGCGTGATCTGGACGACCGGGGCCTGCACATAGGCGTTGTCGGTCGATTCATGGCCGCGCAAGACGCTGAGCCAGTACAGGGCCCAGACCGCCCCCAGGACCAGCAAGGCACCGATCACCATCACCATCACGACAGTGCGATTGCTTCGGACTCGGGACGCGTACTGCTCGGCGGGCGTCGCAACTTGACTCATGGCCGGTTTGCCGAAAGAGAGGGTTCGAGGACCGGCCCGGCGCCGACGAAGCCGCCGCCCAGGGCTCGCACCAGCGCAATGTCGGTGCTCAGCTGGCGGGCTCGCAGATCGACACCGGCCTGGCGCTGGGCAATGACTGCCGACTCAGCCGAGAGCACCGTCAGGTAACTGACCAGTCCGGCGCCGAATCGCTGCATCGACAGTGCATAAGCCGATTCGACAGCAGTCAGCGCCTCGGCCTGCGTTCGCGCCTGGCGCTTGAGTGCCTGCGCCGAGCCGACCTCATCGACCACCTCGCGTGCGGCGCGCAGCAACGCCTCGTTGTAGCCGGCAATGGCGGCATCGATGCCGGCCTCCTGATAGCGCAGATTGGCACGCAGCCGTCCGCCATCGAAGATCGGCAAGTGGATAGCCGGACCGGCGCCATAGGTGAGCGAGGTCGAATCGAAAAAGTTCGCATAACCCAGACTCGCCAGTCCGGCGAAGGCCATCAGATTCACATTCGGATAAAACTGGGCGCGCGCGACATCGACATCGCGCAGCGCAGACTCAACGCGCCAGCGCTGCGCCACCAGGTCAGCTCGACGACCGAGCAGATCGGCGGGCAGAAAATCGGGCAGGGCCAGGCCCGGCAGCGCGGTAAGACGCGGCGATAAGCCGGCAAGCGCATCCGGGCGCTGTCCGCACAGTTCGGCGAGCGCGCGGCGCTGTCGCGCGATCAGATCGTCGAGAACCTGAACATCGAGCTGCGCCTGCGCAAGCGTTCCCTCCGACTGGCGCAGTTCGATGGCGGTGTCCAGTCCGGCTGCCTTGCGCTCGCCAACCAGCGCGCTGATTCGGCGCCTTTGCTCGACAGTCGCACGGGCCAGCGTGCGAGCCTCCAGCAGTCGCGCAAGGTTGATGTAGGCGCCAGCCACATTGACCGTCAGCAAAACCGATGCAGCCTGCGAATCGGCCTGCGCGGCGCGCGTCTGGCCGATCGCCGAGTCGAGCACTGCGCGCTGCCTGCCGAAGAGATCAAGCTCCCAACTCGCGGTGAATTCGAGACGACTGTTCCAGTAGCGATTGCCGGCATAAGGCGGCGGGATAAATCCATTCTGGGTATAGAGCGTCTCGGCAGCCTCGCCTCGCAGCGCAACCGAAGGCAGGCGTGCGGCCTGCGCAGACTGCATTGCCGCGCGCGACTGATCGAGACGCGCCTCGACCCGCTTGAGCGACGGCGACCCGACCAGGGCGGCATCGATGAGCGCCGACAGTTCGGGGTCTTGCAAGGCATCCCACCAGCGTGCGGCGGGCCAGTCGGCGGGCGACGCCCGCGCACCGACAGCGTCGGCCTCAAGCACCGCAAGACGCTTGTTCGAGTCGCCCTGCGAGACGCAGGCGCACAGCAAAAATCCCAGCGTGACGATTGACAGCCGAAAACCGCCCGACACGACGCCTGCGGTCGTGTGGGGGCGTGCGACTGACGCCCGACCTTGCCCGAGAAATTGGCTGGACAATTGGCCGAACAACGGGCCGGACAATGGGGAAACAAGGGGCCCGCGTTGTCTCAAAGCCCCCCCCCCGCGCGGGCATCGCCCTCGAGCGGCTCCAGCGCTCGGCCGTTGGCCCGCATGCGGGCCAGCAGCGCATTGAGCTGCTCGAACTCCTCCCGGCTGAAACCCTGGAGATAGTCGTTGTTGACGCCCGCGACAACTTCCGGAATGCCTTCGGTGGCAGCCTCGCCGGTCGCAGTCAGACGCAAGCGCGTGACGCGCCGATCCGTCAGGCTGCGCACCCGCCCGATCAGCCCTTTGGCCTCGAGCCGGTCGAGCATTCGCGTCATGGCGCCGGCATCGACGCCGAGCGCCCGGGCAAGGGCCTGCGGCGTATCGGCGCGCCCGGCCTTGAGCATCCAGAGCGGACGCCACTGAGCCTCGGTCAGACCGAGCGAGAGCAGGCGGGACGCAGTTTCACGCCGCATTGCCAGCGCAAGCTGCAAGAGCTTGTAGCCGACGCTTTCGACGATCTGATCCCGATTGCTGCCGTAAAAGCCGATTTTTTTTGATTGCATAGGCAAATGTTGCCATGTCAATCAAACCACTGCAAATCCCGGAGAAACCCCTACCGACAGCCGGGCGGCGCGAAAATCCTAGCGCCTGACCTCAAAGGCATAGACCTTCTGCACGATCTGCCAGTGCCCATCGACCTTGATCAGACTCAGGTAGTCGGTGAAATAGCGCGGCGGGATCTGGCACTTCACTTTGACGAAGGCGGTGGTCGGACCCGACTGGTCGATGATCAGGATCGCGTCGTCGCGGTCCAGTTCCTTCGACTTTGACGAGGGCCGCTCGCGGACCGACTGCAGCCAGGCGTCGCGCGAAATGGCCATCAATTTGCCCTCCTGGTCCCAGGTGAGCGAGCTGGTTTCGTGAAAGACGCTGGCGAGTTTGTCGGTGTCGCCCTCGTAGAGGCCGTCGAAATAGGTCTGAATGGTCGCCTCGATGGCGCCGCGATCGGTAATGCTCATTGTCGTCTCCTCGGAAGGGGCTGCCGGCCCGGGTGCTGTATCGCGCCCCGGGGAAAATCCGGCACGGAATTGACAGGTTACACTCGGTTGCAAGACATCCGTCAAAACACGACGCGAGCTTGCGCCAACGAGCACAACAGCGAGCATCTCAATGAGCACCTCGTCGACCCACCTCAGCGACTCACTCAGCAACTCACTCAGCGACCCACTGAGCGGCATGACCGACGGCCTGATCGTCGTCGCCAAGCGCGAATGCCCGACCTGCGTTCTGATCGAGCCGCTGCTGCATCGCCTCGCCGCCGAATCGGCCGGTCTGGCGGTCTACAGCCAGGACGACCCCGATTTCGGCGCAGGCCTTCAGGGTAGCGTGCATGACGCGCATCTCGAGTACTCCTATCGCCTCGATGTCGAAATCGTCCCGACGCTCATTCGCGTCGAGGGCGGCAAAGAAGTCGCCCGAACCTATGGCTGGGATCGCGCCGAGTGGCAGCGCGTCAGCGGCATCGACCGGCTCGGCATCGATCTGCCGGCACTGCGCCCGGGCTGCGGCTCGATGACCCTTGAGCCCGGCATCGCCGAACGGCTGGCGATCCGTTTCGGCAAGGCCGGTTTCAATTCGCGGCAGCTTGCGCTGGGCGATGCCGAAGACCCGCTTGAGGCGTGTTTTGACCGCGGCTGGACCGATGGCCTGCCGGTCGTGCCACCCACGCCCGAACGTGTGCTGCGCATGCTCGCCGGCACCACGCGTTCACCCGACGAAATCCTTGGCAGCATCCCGCCTGATCTCGCCCCCTGTACCGTCGAGAAAGTCGCGATCAATGCGGTGATGGCCGGCTGCAAACCCGAATACATGCCGGTCGTGCTGGCCGCGGTCGAGGCCGCGCTGATCGATGAATTCGGCATGCACGGCATTCTGTGCACCACCATGTTCTGTGGCCCGGTTGTCATTGCCAACGGTCCGGTCTCCCGTGCGATCGGCATGAACTCGGGGGTCAATGCGCTTGGCCAGGGCAATCGCGCCAACGCCAGCATCGGGCGCGCACTGCAGCTGGTCATCCGCAATGTGGGCGGCGGGCGCCCCGGCGAGATTGATCGTTCGGCGCTCGGCACACCCGGCAAATACACTTTCTGTTTCGCCGAAGCCGAAGACAGCGATTGGGCGCCCCTGTCTGTCGAACGCGGCTTCGCGCCCGGCGCTTCCACCGTGACGCTGTTTGCCGGCGAAGGCGTGCAGGGCATCGTCGACCAGAAGTCGCGCACGCCCGAGTCGCTTGCGCGGACCTTTGCCGCCTGCATGCGGGTGGTGGATCATCCGAAGCTGGCGATGGCAGGCGACGCCCTGCTGATCGTCTCGCCCGAACACGCCCGAGTCTTCATTGATGCCGGCTGGTCGAAAGCCCGTCTGTTAAAGGAACTGGTCGATCTGCTCAAACTGCCCGCCGACGACATGGTGATGGGCGCGGGCGGCATCACCGAAGGCCTGCCGGCATCGATGGCCGGCACCACGGTCTCGAAGTTTCGCCCCGGCGGCATCCTTATCGTTCGGGCCGGCGGCACAGCCGGCCTTTTTTCGGCGGTTGTGGCCGGCTGGGCCGCCTCCGGCGCGGTCGGCTCAACCCCAGTCACCCAGGAGATCACTGCATGAATGACCCGGTAATCCTGCTCGATCCGACCGCAGAGCGTTCGCCCGCGGCACGCGCCCTGCTGGCCAGACCGGCAGCGCTCGACGGCCTGACCGTCGGCATCCTCGACATCTCGAAGGCCCGCGGCAATGTGTTCCTCGATCGTCTCGACGAACTGCTGCAGGCGCGCGGCGTCGCGGTCAAGCGCTATCGCAAGCCGACCTTCACCCGTCCGGCGCCCACTTCACTCACCCAGACCATCGCCGCCGAATGCGATCTGGTCGTTGAAGGGCTGGCCGACTGAGGATCCTGCACGTCGTGCTGTATGCATGACATTGCGGATCTCGAAGGTCGCGGCATTCCCGGAGTCGGAATTGCGTCGACAGAATTTGTTCTCGCCGCGCAGATGCAGTCGCGCTCGCTGGGTTTCGATCCGGCGATGGTCTTCGTTGCGCATCCGATCCAGGATCGCAGCGATGCCGAACTGCGCGCACTCGCCGACTCGGCGGTCGATCAGATCATTCGCTCGATCAGCGGCCACTGAGCCTACGGCTCGCCGCCCCGGGAGGGTGGGCGGGTGAGGGCTGCACCGCGTGATGCGCGAGCAGGCCTGCCCTCGGTCGACCGGCTGATGAACCGGCCCGAGATCGTGGAGCTGATCGGGGCCCATGGCCGAAGCATGGTCCTGTCAGTCGCGCGGGAAGTGCTCGCCGCGAGCCGCCCGCAGCTCGAGGCAGTCGCGGCCGACGCGGCGCTCGACCTGGTTCAGGCCATCGCAGCGAGGCTGCAGACCCTGATGGCCGATTCGCTGCGGCCGGTCCTCAACCTCACCGGCACGGTCCTGCACACCAATCTCGGTCGAGCGCCCCTGCCGCCGGAAGCGCTCGAGGCGATCGCGCGGGTCGCCAGCGGCGCCTCGAACCTCGAGTTCGATCTGGCGACTGGCAAGCGCGGCGAGCGCGACGATCATGTCGCACAGTGGCTGTGCCGCCTGACCGGTGCGCCGGCGTCCGCCGTGGTGAACAACAATGCGGCCGCCGTCGTCCTGCTGCTCAATGCCCTGGCGCTGCGCCGCGAAGTGATCGTCTCGCGCGGCGAACTGATCGAGCTCGGCGGGTCGTTTCGCCTGCCCGACATCATGTCCCGGGCGGGCTGTCGGCTGCGCGAGGTCGGCACCACCAACCGTACGCACCTGCGTGATTTTGCAGACGCCATCGGGCCGCAGACCGCCCTGATCATGAAAGTGCATGCCAGCAACTATCGCATCGAGGGCTTTACCGCCGAGCCCGACGAGCGCGAACTCGCAGCGCTCGCCCGCTCGCACGGCATTCCCTTCGTGATCGACCTGGGCAGCGGTACCCTCACCGACCTCACCCGCTTCGGTTTGCCTGCCGAACCGACGCCCGATCAGGCGCTGGCCAATGGCGCCGATCTGGTGACCTTCAGCGGCGACAAGCTGCTCGGCGGGCCGCAGGCCGGCATGCTGGTCGGACGCGCCGATCTGATCGAACGCATCCGGCGCAATCCGCTCAAGCGGGCGATGCGCTGCGACAAGCTCACCCTGGCCGCGCTCGGCGCGGTGCTGCGCCTCTACAGCAACCCCGATCGGCTGATCGAGCGGGTACCCGCGCTGCGCCAGCTGGCCCGCCCACGCGCGCCGATCGAAGCGCTGGCACAGCGCGTGGGCCCGGCCGTGGCACGCTGGCTGGGAGATCGCGCACACCTCAGCATCGCCCCGATGTTCAGCCAGATCGGCAGCGGCTCGCTGCCACTGGACACCCTGCCGAGCTTCGGGCTGCGCATCGAGCCTCGTGCGACGAAGCGATCCGCCGGCTCGGCACTGGGGCGGCTTGCCACCCAATTGCGCCACCTGCCGACACCGGTCATCGGTCGCGTGAGCGATGGCGCGCTCTGGCTCGATCTGCGTTGCCTCGACGACGAGGCCGCCTTCGTCCGACTGTTCGAGACCGACATCACGCCATGATCGTTGCCACCGCAGGCCATGTCGATCACGGCAAGACCAGCCTGGTGCGGGCACTTACCGGCGTCGACACCGACCGGCTCGAGGAGGAAAAGCGCCGTGGCCTGACGATCGACCTGGGCTTTGCCTATGCCGACTTCGGCGGCCCCGAACTGATGGGCTTCGTCGATGTGCCGGGCCACGAGCGCTTCGTGCGCAATATGCTCGCCGGCATCAGCGCGATCGACCTGGCGCTGCTGGTTGTTGCCGCCGACGATGGACCGATGCCGCAGACCCGCGAGCATCTGGCGATCCTGGAGTTGCTTGGCGCCAGACGGCTTGCGGTGGTTCTGACCAAGACCGGTCCGGCATCGGCCGGGCAAAAGGCACAGGCGATTGCCGCCATCGATTCGCTGCTCGAGGAGAGCCGCTTTGCGGGCGCCTTGCGCTTCGAGGTGGAGACGCCGCAAAACATCGGTATCGAAAGCCTGCGCAACTATCTCGTTGGGCTTGCGCAGCAGACCGCCGCAAGCGCCGGCGACGGCCAGTTCCGCCTCGCGATCGACCGGTCGTTCTCGGTCCCGGGTG
>CANKWX010000032.1 GCA_947487165.1 Burkholderiales bacterium | reverse complement strand
GGGCGTCAAGTCGATGCTGACCAATCCGTCGCGTCTGGCCACTGCGCTGCCGGTGACGACGGTTCCGGGCTCCGCCAACACCGGTGACTTGTCGGCCAGCGGTCTCGACATCTCGGCCATCGGCGCCAAGACCAGTCAGCCGGTCTCGATCACTTTCACCAGTACCGGTACCTTCAATGTCACCGGCACCGGCACCGGCAATCCGACCGGGCTGACCTATACCCCCGGGATGACCCTCAGCTACAACGGCTGGTCGTTGAAGCTGTCGGGTGCGCCCAAGGCCGGCGACACGATGCAGCTTGTGGCGACGGCCAATCCGGCGGGTGACAACCGGAACGCGAGGGCGATGCAGTCGCTCGGCGATGCGAGCAATGTCGATGGCGCCAAGGTCATCGACCGTTATGCCGACCTGGTGGGCGAAGTCGGTACGCGTGCGCAGTCTGCCAAGGCGACCGGCGACATGAGTCAGCGGCTCTTTGACGATGCGGAAAGCGCGCGCACTGCGGTCTCGGGCGTCAATCTTGATGAAGAAGCCGCCCGCATGCTGGAGTATCAGCAGGCCTATCAGGCGGCGGCCAAGGTGATCAGCACCGCCAACCAGATGTTCCAGTCGCTGTTGCAGTCGTTTGCCTGAACGCCCTGATTTTTGCTTGAACGCCCTGATGGGCGCTGAATTTTTTCGGAGAACACCATGCGGATTGCCACCGGTTATGCCCAAAAAGTGGCGCTCGACGGCATCACCGATCGCCAGGCCGCGCTGATCAAGTCGCAGGAGCAACTGAGCTCGGGCAAGCGGATCAATCGCCCGTCCGACGATCCGGCTGCGGCCGCCGAAGCCGAGAAGGTGCGCTCGCGTCAGGCCCGCATGGACGCCGAAAAACGGGCAGTCGGCTATGCGCAGCAGCAGCTCTCGAATGCCGACAGCACGATCGGCGACGCCACGTCTTTGCTGCAGAGCGCCCGTGAGACCTTGCTGCGTGGCGCCAATGCGACGAACAACACCTCCGATCGATTCACTCTGGGCGCTAACCTCAGTGCGATCCGTGACCAGTTGCTCGCCGTGGCCAACCGCTCTGACGGCACCGGCGGTTTTGTATTTGGCGGCCAGGGCGCGACCAGTGCACCCATCGCGGCCGACGGTACAACCTATAACGCCCAGCCCGGCACGGTCCAGGTCGGTCAGGAGCTCTCCTTCCCGGTCTCACTCGACGGTCGGGCAAATTTCACCGCATCGCCGACCGCTAGTGGCACCGAGAGCATCTTTGTGCAGCTCGATGCGGCGATCGCCGTCTTCAAGGATCCGTCTGCCACGGCGGCGAGCGCTGCGGCGATCGCCCAGTCGACGCTGGGCAGCGTCGATCGCTCGATCGATCGCCTGGGCGTGACCCGGGCGACGGTGGGCGAGCGGCTCAATGCGATCGATACCCACCTGAGAGACCTTGAAAACGGGACGATCGACAATGCCGCGCGGATGTCGAGCCTGATCGATGTCGATTTCGCGGCGGCGATTTCGAACATGTCGCAGAACCAGACGACGGTCGAGGCTGCCCTCAAGAGCTATTCGTCCATCGCGAAGATGTCGCTGTTCAACTATCTCTGACGCAGGGAGCGGGCTGAGTCCCGCAAATCGCAGGCGCGGCGCGGCGCGGATCAAGGCGGTCGGTGCGGTACGATCGGAAGTCTTTTGCCTGATGGTTCATCCGTGGACTCGTCCCTCGCGCCTCATCGGTTTCGCATCCTGCTGGTCGAGGACGACCTGGCCTGGCAGCACCTGATCGCCGAGGGTCTGGCAGAGCAGGGCATCGACGTTCAGGCTGTCGCAAACGCGGCTCGGGCCATCGAAGCGCTCGATGCCGCTTTGCCGGCTGCGGTGGTGATGGACGCCGTCCTCCCCGAGGGCAATGGCTTCGATGCCTGCGCCCGATTGCGCGGGCATATGGGCGATCGGGCGATTCCGATCGTGGTCCTCAGCGGCCAGGACGATGAAGCCTCGATCGAACGCGCTTTTGAGGCCGGCGCAAGCGATTTTTTCGTCAAGTCGCTGCAGTGGAAACTGCTTGCGCAGCGGCTGTCGCAACTGGTGGCCACCGCCCGGTTGCGCTCCGAGATCGTCAGCAGCCGGCGCCGCCTCGATCGCGCCAAGGGGCTGGCCGCGCGGGCCAGCCAGACTGCCCGCGAGGCGCGTGAACTGGCCTGGCGCGATGCCCTGACCGGATGGCTCAGCCGTACCGGTTTTCTGAAGTCGGCGCAGGGGCTGCTCGATGACTTGCAGGTCAGCGACGAGCAGCGCGCCGCGCTGCTGCTGATCGATCTCGACCGCTTCAAGCGACTCAATGATTCACTGGGGAGTGACGCTGGAGACGAAACCCTGTGTGAGGTGGCCGATCGTCTGCAGCAGGCGTTTCGCAACCTGCCGGGTCTGGCCATGGGACGGCTGGCCAGTGATGAGTTCGCCATTCTCTTTCAGTCACTCCCGAGCGCGCGTGCAGCCGAACGCGCCGCCCAGATTGCCCTGACCGCGTTGCGCCGACCGATCGACTGTGGCGGCCTGGAGTTCGTGCAGAGCGCCTCGATCGGGATTGCCCTCACCCGCAGCGCTTGTGGCATCGAATCGATGATGGTCAAGGCCGGGCAGGCGCTGTCGGGAGCCAAGCTCGCCGGGGGCAATATCGCGCGGACATTCGTCGGCACGCTCGGCTCTTCCGACCGGGACCGCTTCGACCTCGAAAATGCGCTGCACCAGGCGCTCGATCGAGATGAGCTGCGACTTCATTACCAGCCGATCATCGATCCGGCGACGCATCGACTCGCCGGCCTTGAGGCGCTGATGCGCTGGCAGCACGATGACCGGCTCCTCTATCCGGACGAATTCATCCCGCTTGCAGAGGAGACGTCGCTGATCTTCAGGATGGGCGAATGGGCGGTCGGCGAGGCACTGCGCCAGACCAGCCGATGGCGGGAGGTCGGGCTGATGGTGCCGACCGTCTCGGTCAACATCCATGTGCGTCATCTCGAGCAGCCCGAACTGGCCGAGGCGGTGTCCAGAGCGCTCGACACGACCGGTCTTGATTCTTCGACGCTCGAGCTCGAGCTGACCGAGACCGGTGTCATGCGCGATATCAAACGCTCGCTCGGCAGCCTGCATGGCCTGAAGCAACTTGGGGTGCGTCTGGCACTCGACGATTTCGGCACCGGCTATTCGTCGCTTGCTTATCTCACCCAACTGCCGATCGACACGCTCAAGATCGATCGCTCTTTCATTGATCAGCTCGGCGAAAACGGGCAAAGTCGCGCGGTCGTGCGCTCGATCACCGCGCTGGCGCAGGCGCTTGGCCTGTCGACAGTGGCCGAGGGCGTCGAGACACGATCGCAACTTGACTCCTTGCGGGCGCTCGGTTGCAATGAGGTACAGGGATATCTCTTTGCCCGACCCATGCCGGCCGATGATTTGCCACAATGGTGGTCGGGCTTTGAAGGCATGGTTCCGAGCCCGGCGTCGGCACGCAGTCAACAGCACGCGGGTTTCGGTGCGCGCGGCGGCTATCCCTCTTTGCCCATGGCCGATTCATCGCCCTTGGGCGCGATCTATGTCTGACGGCTGATGCAAGGACCGATTCGATTTCATGAACCAGGATGAACTGAAACGGGCGGTTGCCCGGGCGGCCATTGATCATCTTGTCGACGGGTCAGTTGTCGGCGTTGGGAGCGGCTCGACGGTGGCCCTTTTCATCCGCGAACTCGGCCAGATCCGCAATCGCTTCAATCGCGCGGTGTCGAGCTCCGAGCAAAGCACACGGCTGCTGCGCGAGGAAGGCATCGACGTCCTGCCGCTTGAGGCGGTGGGCAGCATCCCGGTCTATGTCGACGGCGCCGACGAAATCGACCCGGGACTGCGGATGATCAAGGGCGGCGGGGGCGCGCTCACGCGCGAGAAGATCATCGCGGCGATCGCTGATCGCTTCGTGTGTATCGTCGACCGCTCCAAGGTGGTTCCGGTATTGGGTCATTTTCCGTTGCCGGTCGAGATCATCCCGATGGCCGGTCGCCAGCTGATCAGCGCATTCGGCCGTCTTGGTGCCGAGGCGAGATGGCGAAAGGGCTATTTCACCGACAACGGCAACCCCATCCTCGATGTTCACGGGTTGAAGATCGAGGATCCGGTCGGACTCGAAACCGAGCTCAACCAGTGGCCGGGTGTGGTCACAGTCGGGCTTTTCGCTCGCCGCGGTGCCGATGTCGCGCTGGTCGCCGACCCGCAAGGCGTCCGCACCATGACCCCCTGAGCGCCTATGTCCGACCCCATGACCCCACAGCCCTCCGCCGGCCGCCCCCGTCCCACCCTTGGTGCTCGCGAGGCGGTGGCGATTGTGGTCGGCATCGTGATCGGTGCCGGCATCTTCAAGGCGCCGTCGCTGGTTGCGATGAATTCACCCAGCGCGCTCTGGATGATGCTCGCCTGGGCCCTTGGCGGCCTCATCTCGATCATCGGTGCCCTGTGCTACTGCGAGCTGGCCACTGCCTACCCGAGCGCTGGCGGCGATTACCATTTTCTGCACCGGGCCTTCGGCCGCAAGCTGTCGTTTCTGTTTGGCTGGAGCCGCTTTGCAGTCATTACCACCGGGTCGATCGCCTTGCTCGGCTTTGTCTTCGGCGACTACATGACGCAGGTCCTGCCGCTCGGGCCGGGGTCGTCCGCGATCTGGGGCGTTGCCGCGGTGCTGCTGCTGACCGTCTTCAACGTCCTGGGCGTGCGACAGGGAGCTGCGATTCAGGTGCTGCTCACCGGCATCGAGGTGGCCGGGCTGGTACTGGTCTTTGCTGCGGGTGTGGTGGCGGCGACCAACGGACTGGGTGCGTCCGCTTCCACCGGCGAACTTGCAGCCGCCTCATCGGCTGGCGGCGCGTTTTCGCTGCCGGCCTTCGGTCTGGCGATGGTCTTCGTGCTGCTGACCTTCGGCGGCTGGAATGAAGCGGCCTACATCAGTGCCGAAATGCGCGATCGCAACCGCACCATGGTCCCGGTGATGGTCGGTTCGATCCTGCTGATCACGCTGCTCTATCTGGCGGCCAATTGGGCCTATCTCGCCGGCCTCGGTCTGTCGGGCATGTCGAAATCACAGGCGGTGGCGGCTGATCTGCTGCGCATCAGTTTCGGCAAGCCCGGTGAGATGCTGATCTCGCTGATGGTGGCGGTCGCGGCACTGACCTCGATCAACGCGACCATGATGGTGGGCGCTCGGTCCAACTTTGCGGTCGGGCAAGACTGGGCGGCGCTCGGCCGGCTCGGCGTGTGGGTCGAGGATCGCGGCACGCCGGTCAATGCGCTGTGGGCGCAGTGTGCCTTTGCGATCTTGCTGATGGGGCTGGGCATCGCGACCGGCGGAGGCTTTGCGACCATGGTCGAATACACCGCACCGGTGTTCTGGCTGTTTTTTCTGCTCGCTGGCATCAGTCTCTTCGTGCTGCGCATCCGCGAGCCGGATGCGCCGAGGCCGTTCAGGGTGCCGCTCTATCCGGTGCTGCCGCTCGCGTTTTGCCTTGCCTGCGCCTATATGCTCTGGTCGAGCCTGAGCTATGTGGGCGGCAACACCTTCCTTGGTGTCAATGCCGCCTGGGTCGGCGTGGCCGTGCTGGCCGCAGGCACCGTGCTGATGGCTCTTGTGGGCCGATCAGGCAGGGCTGACGGCGGTCGTCAGGCCGAAGGCGGCACGTAGCCGGTGGCCTGATCCACATCGCCGCCGAAAAAAAAGCTTTCCATCTGTGTGGCGAGGTACTTGCGCGCCCGCACATCGGCCAGATTGAGCCGGTTCTCGTTGACCAGCATGGTCTGATGCTTGAGCCATGCCTGCCAGGCCTCTTTCGAGACGTTCTCGTAAATGCGCTTGCCGAGTTCGCCCGGATAGGGCGCAAAGTCGAGGCCTTCGGCCTCTTTCTGAAGCTTGATGCACTGAACGGTTCGGGCCATGACAATCCTTCAAATGGTTGTGTTGCGAGCGGCGGTCTCAGGCGAGCGTTTTGAGCAGCACCTGTGATTTGCGCTGCCAGTTGTACAGGTTCTTGCGCGATCGGGGCAAATCGTCGACGGTGCCGGGAATGAAGCCGCGCTTCAAGAACCAGTGCCCGGTACGGGTCGTGAGGACGAAGAGCCGCTTCATTCCCGAGGCCCGTGCCCGTTGCTCGATGCGCTTGAGCAGCCTTTCGCCGTCGCCCTGGCCCTGAACATTGGGGTTGACCGCAAGGCAGGCGAGTTCGCCCATGGCGTCATCGTCGAAGGCATAGAGTGCGGCACAGCCGAAGATCACGCCGTCGTGTTCGATGACGGTGAAGTTGGTGATTTCGCGTTCGATCAGGCTGCGGTCGCGCTTGACCAGCGTGCCGTCTTCTTCGAGCGGGCGGATCAGCGCGATGATGCCGCCGACATCGTCCTGTCCGGCTTCGCGCAGCGCTTCCAGCGTCTCTTCGACCACCATCGAGCCGACACCGTCATGAAGGAAGAGCTCGAGCAGCACCGAGCCGTCGAGGGAGAAGGGCACGATATGTGCGCGTGCGACGCCGCCGTCGCAGGCCTTCAGGGCATAACGCAGATAGGCGGCGGCGTCGACAGGCAATTGCCCGGCATCGAGCAGCGTGCGCGCCAGGCCCTCGGTGATTTCGGTCATCACCCGTCCTTGCTCGTCGCGAACGCCATCGGTTTCAGTCACGAAGATCAGCTTGTCGGCATCGAGCGCGATGGCGGTGGCAGTGGCCACATCCTCCATCGACAGGTTGAAGGCTTCGCCGGTGGGCGAAAAGCCGAGCGGCGGCAGCAGCACGAGCGAGTCATTGGCCAGTGCCAGCCGGATCGCCGGCGTATCGACCTTGCGAACCAGCCCGCTGTGCTCGAAATCGACGCCATCAACGATCCCAACCGGCCTGGCGGTCACGAAGTTGCCCGAGATGACGCGGACGGTCGAGTGCGCCATCGGGGTATTGGGCAGCCCCTGCGAGAATGCAGCTTCGATGTCGAGACGGGTCTCGCCGGCGGCTTCCTTGGCGCATTCAAGGGCCAGCGCATCGGTGATCCTGACACTGTCGTGATAGCGGCTTTGCGCACCCCGCAGGGTCATCTGCTCATCGATCTGCGGGCGTGAGCCAAAGACCAGCACCAGCCGCATGCCCATGGCGTGCAGCAGACTCAAGTCCTGCGCCAGGGTGTTCAGACGCCCGTCGGTCACCAGCTCGCCGGCAAAGCCGATGACCAATGTCTTGCCTCGAAAAGCGTGGATATAGGGCGCCACGGCACGAAGCCAGGCGACGAACTGCGGATGCTCGGCGTTTTCATTCATCGGGGCATTATAATTTGCCGGTGCAACTGCAGTTTCCTGAAGCCCTGCCGGTTTCGGCCCGGCGCGACGAAATCACCGCGGCGATCGCGTCTCATCCGGTGATCATCGTCAGCGGCGAGACCGGCTCGGGCAAAACCACCCAACTCCCCAAGCTGTGTATTGCGGCCGGGCGCGGCGTGCGTGGCCTGATCGGTCACACCCAGCCGCGTCGACTCGCCGCCACCAGCGTCGCGAGGCGAATCGCCGAAGAGCTGGGCTCGCCGCTTGGCGAGGATGTCGGCTTCAAGATCCGTTTCAACGAGAAGGTCTCGCGCAGCGCGAAGATCAAGCTGATGACCGACGGCATCCTGCTGGCCGAAACCCAGTCCGATCCGTTACTGCGTCAGTACGACACGGTCATCATCGACGAGGCGCACGAACGCAGCCTCAATATCGACTTTCTGCTGGGCTATCTCAAACGCCTGCTCGAGGGGCCGCGCCGCAATGACCTCAAGCTGGTGATCACTTCGGCCACCATCGATGCGGCGCGCTTTGCGGCCCATTTCGGTGGCGCAAGCGGACCCGCGCCAGTGATCGAGGTCTCGGGGCGAACTTTCCCGGTCGAGATCCGCTGGCGCGCGCCCGGGGAAGGCGCGGGGCTGGCGGTGCCTGTCGGCTCGGCGCTGACGACGCCTGCACCATCGGCACCATCGGCGACGACGCCGTCGCAGGGCATGCCAGCGGCCGCGAGCTCGGTGGCAGGGACGGCCCGCGGCCCGCGCGGGCGCGACGACGACGACGAGACCGACACGCCCGCAGCGATCGAGTCGGCGATTGACGAACTCTGGCGTGAAGGGCCGGGCGACATCCTGGTTTTTTTGCCGGGTGAGCGGGAGATCCGCGAGACCGCCGATCATCTTCGACGTGCCTGGGCAAGGCGCGGGTCGCGCGGCGGACTGGTGGCGTCGGCCGAGATCCTGAGCCTTTTTTCGCGTCTGTCGGCCACCGACCAGCAGCGTGTGTTTGCCACCGGCAATGCGCCGCGCGTGGTGCTGGCCACCAATGTCGCCGAGACCTCGCTCACCGTGCCGGGCATCCGTTATGTGATCGATACCGGCGTGGCCCGCGTCAAGCGCTACCGCTATCGCGGCAAGGTCGAACAGTTGCAGATCGAAGCGGTGTCGCGAGCCGCCGCCAATCAGCGCGCCGGTCGCTGCGGCCGTGTCTCGGACGGCATCTGCATCAGGCTCTACGACGAACCCGATTTCCTCAAGCGGGCGGCCTTCACCGACCCTGAAATCCTGCGCTCGTCGCTGGCGGCGGTCATTTTGCGGATGAAGTCGCTGCGGCTCGAAGACATCGAGGCCTTTCCCTTTGTCGATCCGCCGCCACGACGCGCGGTGCTCGATGGCCTCGATCTGCTGCGCGAGCTCGACGCCATCGACGAGCACGGCGAGCTCACTGTGACCGGCCATCAGCTTGCCCGACTGCCAGTCGATCCGCGCATTGCGCGGGTGCTGCTTGCTGCACACCAGGGTGGCTGCCTGCGCGAGGCGCTGATCATTGCGTCGGCGCTCTCCACCCAGGATCCCCGTGAACGGCCGCTCGATCGTCAGCAGGCCGCCGATCAGGCACATGCCCGTTTCGTCGATCCCCGCTCCGATTTTCTCGGCTATGTGAAGCTCTGGGACTGGTGGCAGGCGCAGCAGCAGACCAGCCGTCCTGCCGGCGAATCGCGCCGCGCCTTCACGCTGCGCCTGGAGCGCGAGTTTTTGTCGCCGCGCAAGTTCCGGGAGTGGGCCGATGTGCATGCCCAGTTGCTCGAGGCGGTGAGCTCGATGAAATGGTTGCCCAACGAGCAGCCCGCGGCCTATGAGCCCTTGCATCGTGCGCTGCTGGCGGGCTTGCTCGGCAACCTGGGGTGCCGCGCGCCCGACGAGCCCTACTACCTGGGCGCGCATGCAACCCGGTTCTGGCTGCATCCCGGCTCAGGACTGGCGCGGCGCAGTTCGGCCCAGCGTTCGGCCGAGGAAACCGCCACGGCCACGGCGCGTACCGAGGCGTCGGGCAGCAGCCGCTGGGTCATGGCCGCCGAGATGGTCGACACCGGCCGGCTCTATGGCCGCACCGTGGCCCGCCTCGACCCGGTCTGGATCGAGCAGGCCGCCGCGCATCTGATCAAGCGCAGCTGGAGCGAGCCGCACTGGGAGCGTCGCGCCGGGCAGGCAATCGCCTTCGAGCGCGCGACGGTCTATGGTCTGGTGATCTACGCCCAGCGGCGTACGCCCTATGGTGGCATCGATGCGCGACTGTCGCGTGAACTGCTGATCCGCGAAGCGCTGGTGGCCGGCGAGTGGGACTCCGACTGCGCCTTCTTTCGCCACAACCTCAAGGTGGTGGCCGAGATCGGGCAGCTCGAAGCCCGAATCCGAAGGCCCGATCTGCTGGTCGATGAGCAGTTTCTCTTCGACTGGTTCGATGCGCAGCTGCCCGCCGAGATCACCAGTGGCCAGCAGCTCGAGCGCTGGTGGCGAGGCGCCAGTCGCGCTCAGCCCGGCCTGCTCAAGCTGTCGCGCGAACTGCTGATGCGCAAACAGACCGACGGGATTGACGACCGAAAGTTTCCACAGCGCCTGAGCATGCGCGGCGTGTCGTTCGAGGCGGCCTACCACTTCGAGCCCGGCGCCGACGACGATGGCGTGACCCTGACGGTGCCGCTCTTTGCGCTCAATCAGGTCGATGCGGTGCGTGCCGAGTGGCTGGTGCCCGGCATGCTGGCCGACAAGGTCGCAGCCTTGCTCAAGTCCTTGCCCCAGAAATACCGTCGCCACCTGCTGCCCCTCGATCAGTGGGCTGCCGGCTTTGTCGAACGGGCAGGCGATGCGGGTGGCGCGCGCGGCCTGATGGTTGCGCTGATCGATTCGCTGCGTGAGCATGCCTCGATCCGGGTTGCCCAGACCGACTTTCGCGTCGAGACCGTGCCGGCACATCTGCAGATGAACTTCAGGGTGATCGACGAGCATGGCCGATTCCTGGCGGCGTCGCGCAATCTGGCCCAGTTGCGAGCGCAGCTTGGTGCCAGTGCGCAGGGCAGCTTTCAGGCAGCTTTGCGCAGCGCCGGTGTGTCGGCGCGAGCGCAATCGATGCCGCGCGACGCGGCAGCATCCGGCAGTACCGATGGCCGCAGGTCGCCGCAGGACAGTGCGCAAGGCGGCGGTTCGACCGCGATCGCAGCGAGCGAGACGGCGTTTGGCGAGGCCGCAGCGAGCGAGGCGGCTTCGAGCGAGGCGGCTTCGAGGGGCCAGTCGCGGCAGACCCGCGACGCCACCGTGCGGCGTGCCGGCGAACGTTTCACCGCCTGGGATTTCGGCGAGTTGCCCGAATTGCTCGAGCTGCAGGGCATGGGCCGGTCGGGCGATGCCACCTTGATCGGCTATCCGGCGCTTGTCGATCGCGACGACGCGGTTGAGTTGCAGGTCTTCGATGAACCCGAATCGGCGCAGCGCGAGCATCGGCGTGGATTGCGGCGCCTCTTTGCGATCGCGTTGCGAGAGCCGCTCAAATTCTTCGATCGCAATGTGCCCGAGTTCCAGCGCCTGTCGATGCTCTTCATGCCTCTGGGTACGGCCGACGAACTCAAGCGTGACCTGGTCGACGCACTCATTGATCGGGCCTGTCTGGGTGATCCCTGGCCGACCGACCGGACGGGCTTCGAGGAGCGGGTGCTTCAGGCCCGACCGCGCGTGACGCTGGTGGGCAACGAACTCGCCCGGACCGTGGCCGCGATCCTCACCGAATACGCCGGCCTTGCCAAAAAGCTCGCAGGGGCGCGCGCCGGCGCGCCAGCGGCCTTTGCCGACATCACGCAGCAGCTCGCAGCCCTGATGCCGGCGCGCTTTGTGTCGGTCACCGAGCCTGCGCGCCTCGGCCATCTCGCCCGTTACCTCAAGGCCGCGAGTGCCCGGCTCGACAAGCTGCGCGCCGAGCCGGCCCGCGACGCCCAACGCCTGGCCGAGCTTGCCCCGCTCGCCCAGAACCTTGCACGCGCTCAGGCCGCGCTCAAAGGTCGGCGCGATCCGAGGCTCGATGATTTTCGATGGATGCTCGAGGAGCTGCGTGTGTCACTCTTCGCCCAGGAGTTGCGGACACCGATGCCGGTCTCGGTCAAGCGGCTCGAACGTGTCTGGGAGTCCATCAGGTAAGCCATGCTCGCGCTCTTATCCAATCTTTCGCACAGGTGTATTCCATGATGTCCAGGTCTGTCAGCTTCGCCACGCGGCTCGCGCTCATGCTAGGGCTTGCGAGTGCCATGCCGATCGCGCTGGCGCAGTCGGCTCCCTCAGTGGCTCCCTCAGTGGCTCCCTCAGTGGCCACGCCGATCGCGATCGTTCTCAACTCGGCCGATGCATCGGTATCGCTCATCAATACCGTCACCTACAAGGAGTTCGATCGCTTTGCGGTCGGCAAAGAGCCGCACCATCTCTATCCGACCGCCGACAACCGCACGCTGCTGGTGGCCAATGCGGTCAGCAATGATCTGCATCTGCTCGACCCCGCAACCGGCAAGCTGACCGGCAAGATCGCCGGCATTGATGACCCTTATCAGCTCGCATTTTCGCCTGACGACAAATGGTTCGTGACAGCGGCGCTGCGTCTCGATCGCGTCGACATCTACGCCTGGGACGGCAAGTCGAAACGGCTGGTCAAGAAAATCCCGCTTCCCGATGCACCGAGTCATGTCTGGTTTTCGAATGACAGCCGCTTTGTGTTTGCGACCCTGCAGGAGAGCAACGAGATCGCCGCCATCGAGATGGCGACCCAGACGGTGGTCTGGAAGCACAAAGTCGGCAAACAGCCCGCCGGCATCCTGATGACGCCCGACGGCAAATATCTGATGGTCGGCATCATGGGCGAGGACTTCGTCGAGGTCATCGACTGGCAGGAGCGCAAGACCGTGACCCGCATCCGCACCGGTCGAGGTGCTCACAATTTTCGTGGCATGGGCGACAAACGCCATTTGCTGGTGAGCAATCGGGTCGACAACACCGTCAGCATCATCGACATGGTCGATCTGAAGGTCGTCGGTCAGATTCCGGTCCCGGGCGGCCCCGACTGCATGGACCTGACCGCCGACGGCAAGACCCTGTGGGTGACCTCGCGCTTTGCCGGCAGGGTCTCGGTGGTCGACATGGCGCAGCGCAAGGTCATCCAGACCATCAAGGTCGGGCGCTCGCCGCACGGCATCTATCTTTCAAGCCGGGCGCCGCTGCTGTGAAGTCGGTGCTGTCGACCGGTTTCCTCACTGCGCTGACTGCGCTGATCGCGCTGGTTGCGGTGTCCCAGCCGTCGTCTGCGGCCGGTGCAGCCTCAAGCCCCTGCGCCGGCGGCACGGTCTATCTGACCCTCGACACCGGCAACATGGCCTCGGCCGAGCTGATCGCCGACATCCTCAAGCGCCATCGCGTCAGGGCGAGTTTTTTCCTGGCCAATGAAAAAACCCCCGCCGGCAACTTTGCGCTCGACGACGCCTGGGCGGGCTACTGGCGCGAACGGGTCGCCGAAGGACACGCTTTCGGCAGTCATACCTATGACCATGTCTATTTCAAGGGCGTCGCAGCCGATGGCCGATTTATCGTGCGCCCGCAATTCGGTGCCCAGGGTGGCCAGACCTTGCGCTGGGATGGCCGGGCGGTATGCGCCGAGATCGATCGGGTCGGCACGCGCTTTCGCGAACTCACCGGGCAGCCGCTGGAGCCGCTGTGGCGTGCGCCCGGGGGCAAAGCGCCGGCGGCGGTGATGAGCGCCGTGCAGGGCTGCGGATGGGCGCATGTCGACTGGGCGCCGGCGGGTTTTCTTGGCGATGAGTTGCCGTCCGACCGGTTTCCGAATGCGAGCCTGCTCAAGCAGTCATTGGCCACGATCCGCGATGGCGATATCCTGATGGCGCATTTGGGCATCTGGTCGCGCGTGCAGGCCTATGCACCCACGCTCGACCCCCTGATCTCCGGCCTGAAAGCCCGTGGGATGTGTTTTGCGACCCTGCGCGAGCATCCGTCCTTTCGCCGCTGACCTCGCACACGCCACCACACGTTCAAATATGCCCCGACTGGTCAACGCTCAATGAATCTGTTCGAGTCTCTGGTCGATGCTGTGCGCTGGCTGCAGCTCTGGGTCTTTGAGGGGGTGGTGCAGCCGCTGCTCTTTGCAACTGGATCGATGGGGCTGTCCGAAGAGGCCTTCGACTTCACCGAAGCGATGGTGCTGGGGGTGATCGAGGTGCTCGTGCTTGCGCTCGTGCTCGGCGGGTTGGAGCGGCGTTTCCCGGCCGAGCCGGTCTCCGATCGCAAAGCGGTCAGAACCGACATTGTCTACACCCTGCTGCATCGTCTGGGTGGCTTCGGTTTCATGGTGTTCTGGCTGATCACGCCGCTCTTCGATGCGCTTGAAGCCAGGCTCAGGCTCCTTGGCCTGTCCCGCATGAATATCGATCAGATCTTGCCAGGCGTCACCGATCGTCCTCTGGTCAGCTTTCTGATCTATCTGGTCGTGCTCGATCTCGTCGATTACTGGTTGCATCGTGGCCAGCATCGGCTGCAGTGGTGGTGGCAATTGCACGCAGTGCATCACAGCCAGCGTCAGATGACTTTCTGGAGCGATCAGCGCAATCACCTGTTCGACGATCTCCTGCGCGATGCGCTGCTGGCAGTGGCGGCGATTGCGATCGGCGTTGCGCCGGGGCAGTTCGTGGCACTGGTGATTGCCTCGCGTGTGCTGCAAAGCCTGCAGCACGCCAACCTGCGCTGGCAATGGCCGGGGGGCATCGAACGCGTCCTGGTCAGCCCAAGCTATCATCGGCTGCATCACGCCATCGGCTTCGGTCATGAAGGACCGGCGCGTGGCGTCAATTTCGCGGTGCTGTTCCCGATCTGGGACATTCTTTTTCGCACGGCTGACTGGCGTATCGGCTTTGTGCCGACCGGCATTCGGGATCAGCTCGACGGGCGCGATTATGGTCGCGGTTTCTGGTCGCAGCAGTGGCGCGCCATCGAACGTTGGGCAGGTCGGGCATGAACCATTTCGGACTCATCATCGTCGGCGACGAGATCCTGTCGGGCAAGCGCCAGGACAAGCATCTCGCCAAAGTGATCGAACTGCTCGCGGCGCGAGGTCTGGCATTGTCTTGGGCCCGTTATCTGGGTGATGATCGCCCGCAGCTGGTGGCCGCGCTGCGCCAGTCGATGGCCTCAGACGATGTGGTGTTCTGCTGCGGCGGAATCGGCGCAACGCCCGATGACCACACCCGTCAGGCGGCCGCCGCCGCGCTCGGTGTCGAACTGGTTCTGCATCCCGAGGCAGCGCGCTTCATCGCAGAGCGTACCGCCGAGATGGCTCGCGAGGGCAAGGCCGCGGCCGATATGACGCTGCCCGAAAATCGCCAGCGTCTGAAGATGGCCGAATTTCCGGCAGGCGCCGGCATCATCCCCAATCCCTTCAACCGGATTGCCGGTTTCACCAGCGGTCGCCACTGGTTTGTACCGGGTTTTCCTGTGATGGCCTGGCCGATGATCGAATGGGTGCTCGAGACGCACTATGCCGACCAGTTTCACCTGGAGCAGCGTGGCGATCGGTCGATGCTGGTCTTTGAGATGGCTGAGTCGACGCTCACCCCGCTCATGGAAGCGGTAGAGCGTGAGTTCGACGGCATCAAGGTTTACAGCCTGCCTTCGGTCGGCAGCACAGCGGGCCAGCCTGCAGATCATTCAGCGAATGGCTCGAGCGGCTCTGCCATGGGGCGCCGGCATATCGAACTTGGCGCCAAGGGGCGGCTCGATCAGGTCGATGCCGCGTTCGAGCGCCTGCTTGCTGGCGTGCAGGCGCTCGGCGGCGAGATCGGCTGAGCCTTCGCGCGGGTCCGCGGTCTGCGAACCCGGTTGGAGAGGCGTCAGCCGATCATTGGCTTCAGGCTGCCTTGCGCGCTTTCGACGGGGTCGGCGCAGCGGTCTTGGCCACAGAAGCGATATTCGCCTCGGTCATGTCGACTGCCTGGCGGGCGGCACGATTGACCTGATCGAAGGCGCTGCTGGCGGCGGTCACTGCCTGCTTGACGATGGCAACCATGCCTTCAGTGCCGGCGGGCGCAGTTTTGGCCATGGCATCGATTGCCGAATGCAGTTGCTGATTGCCGTCTGCAAGATGCTTTTCAACGATCTTGGTGATTTCCGAGCCAGTCTCGGTCGCGATCGCATAAACATGCTGAGCATAAGCGCTCACCTTGTCGGCGGCAGGCTGGGCTGCAGTGTTCGCCATTTCGGTGAATTCTTTGATGTCCTTGACAGCGAAAAGCGCCTTCATCTGCTCGGAGGCATCTTCGAAAGTCGACTTGGCAGCCGCCATCTGCAGTTCTGCGAGCTTTTCCAGGCCGGCCATTGATCTGGCAGCAAGCGCCTGCATCGATTCGACATTGGCTTTGTGCATTGCGGTGATCTGGTCTACGGAAGTGATCATGAAACCCTCGGGTTGAATTTTTAAATTAGATTTAACAGGCACATAGAGGCTGGGCAGTGCCCGTACACCTGCGTTTGTGCAGTGCAACAATGTTCAGTATACCGATTGATTGGGGCGTGTCAACACGCGAGCAGCGGTTTTTCTGTCCTGTGCATCGACCGTCGACTCGCGCAGCACGCTTCGAGCTTGACTGGCACTTCGCAGCCCCGCGGGTTACCGTTCGTCGTATACCTGATGTTCTATATCTGAAACCTGTTCCAAGTACTTATCCGGACAGGATTTTTTCCCAAATTTCGATTGGCTCTTGATACAATCCAGTCTCGATTTCGGCCGATCTGACCTGTCAAAGTGATCCCTATGAACCCCTCGATCTTCTTTTTGCGCGCTTTGGCAGCAACGGTTTTGGGCATCGCAGCCGTGGCGCTGCCGGCTCAGGCTGTTGCGGCGACTGCAAAAACGTCGAGTTCGGCATCCAAAAAGAGCGAGCCTTCATCGGCCTCCGTCAAAAAAAGCACATCCGCCAAGGCGGTCACGATCCGGTCGCCCAATGCCTCGACCAGCCCCGCCCGCGGAGGAAAGGGCAAGCCGCTTGCGGTACGACCGCAGCAGACCGCCTCAGCCTCACGCTCGGCAGCCGGGAGGTCGTCGCTCAAAGCGGTAGCGTCATCGTCGTCCCGCGCTGCCCGGACGTCCCGTGTGTCCTATTCGCCCCGCTCGGTCGAGCCGGCACGACTGTCGATCGGGCAGGCAATCGGATTGAGGATGGTCGACGATCCGCTCGATCTGCGCTCATCGGTCGCCATGGTGATCGACCAGCAGACCGGTGAGGCCATCTTTCAGAAGAATGCTGAAGCCGTGCTGCCGATCGCATCAATCACCAAGGTCATGACCGCCATGGTGGTAATTGATGCCGGTCTGCCTGGCACCGAGCTACTCGAGGTGACCGAGGCTGACCGCGATACCGAGCGGCACAGCAGTTCCAGGCTGCCGATCGGATCGCGCCTGTCTCGCGCGGAGCTGCTGAATCTTGCGTTGATGTCGTCTGAAAACCGCGCAGCCAGCGCGCTGTCTCGCAATTACCCGGGTGGTCAGAGCGCCTTCGTCAGGGCCATGAATGCCAAGGCCGCCGCGATCGGCATGCCGGACAGCCATTTTTCGGACCCGACCGGTCTGTCGAGTGGCAATGTTGCCAATGCCCGTGACCTGGCACGACTGGTGCGGGCAGCGTCGGCTTATCCCCTGATTCGTCAGTACTCCACTTCGACGGAAGCCACGGTCGACCTCGGGTCGCGACAGGTGACCTTTCGCAGCACCAATCGCCTGATCGACGATCCGGCCTGGGAGATCGGCATGCAAAAGACCGGCTATATCTCCGAAGCCGGCAAATGCCTGGTGATGCAGGCCCGCATCGAATCGCGCACGATGATCATTGTGCTGCTCGATGCCAGCGGCGCGCAGTCGCGTTTCGCTGATGCTCAGCGACTGCGCCGCTGGATGACCGAACGGCTGCGCCTCGATCCCACGCTGGTCCAGGCGCAGGCCCGCTCCTGAGGTCCCGCGGCGGCTGAGCCGCCGCCCTACTGCCGATTGCGGCTGAGCCGCCGCCCTCCTGCCGAAAGCGGCTCAGTCCGCCGCATCAAACCCGATCGCGGCCGAGATCTGCCCCGCCGTGTTCACCAGCAGTTCGATCCAGTCGTCCTGGAGGAAATCGGCCGGCGCCGAAATCGACAGACCGGCGACCAGCTTGCCGGCATCGTCACGGACGCCGGCGGCAATACATCTCACGCCGAGTTCGAGTTCCTCATTGTCGCGGGCATAGCCGCGACTTCGCACCAGCGAGAGTTCGCGCTCGAGTTTGTCGGCGCTGGTAATGCTGTTGCGGGTATGCCCAGCCAGACCGGTTCGGGTGCCATAGGCGCGCACATTGCGCGGATCGTCGGCGGCCAGAAAGAGCTTGCCGACCGAGGTCAGATGCAGCGGCGCGCGGCCACCGACGGCCCGCACCACCTGCATGCCGCTGCGCTCCGAGACTGCCCGCTCGATATAGACGATCTCGTCGCCCTGGCGAATCGACAGATTGACCGGCTGGTGAGTGAGCCTGTGCAACTCGCGCATCGGCGAGAGCGCTGCATCGCGGACATTGAGCCGCGCCTTCACCAGATTGCCGAGTTCAAGAAGACGGATGCCGAGCTGGTAACTGCCGGGCTCCGATCGGTCGACCAGCCGCGAGACCACCAGATCGTTCAGGATGCGGTGAGCAGTCGAAGGGTGAAGGCCCGTGCGCCGCGACAGGTCCTTGAGGCTGACCGCTTCCGGATGTTCAGCCAGGGCATCGAGCAGCGAGACCAGACGGTCAATGACCTGGATCGCCGTGCGCGAACTGCTATCGGGGGTGGAATGTTCGTCGTCGTTTCGGTGTTGGACCATCTGGCGGTATCGTGCGTCATCCCAGTGGGATGCGGGTTTGTGGATCGTGATACGTTATATCGCTTTGTGAAATCGGTGTCGAGGCAAGAGGGGTGCTGCTTGAAAGTTGGCTTGTTCATTACCTGTCTGGTCGATGTCATGCGGCCCGAAATTGCCGAGGCAACGGCTCGGCTGCTCGAGTCGGCCGGCTGCACGGTCGAGGTGCCGATGACCCAGACCTGCTGCGGCCAGCCCGGTTACAACTCGGGCGACAGTGTGGCGGCCAGCGATCTGGCACGAAAGTTCCTGATGGAATTCGAAGGCTTCGATTATGTTGTGGTGCCGTCGGGCTCCTGCGGCGGGATGATTCGTCAGCACTATCCGGCACTTTTTGCCGACGATCCGGACCTGCGCAACCGCATCGATGCGGTGGCGCAAAAGACCTTTGAGCTGACCGCTTTCCTGCACGATGTCATCGGCCTTGCGTCGCTGCCGGGCAATTTTGCCGGTGAGGTGACTTACCACGATTCGTGCAGCGGCCTGCGAGAGCTGGGCGTGCACGCCCAGCCGCGCGCGCTGCTGGCGCTCAATCCGTCGATCCGTCTCACCGAGATGAAAGAGGCGCGAGCCTGTTGCGGCTTCGGTGGCACCTTTGCGGTCAAGTACGGTGACATCTCGAGCGCAATCGTCGACGAAAAGATCGGCCATATTCACGCAAGCGGTGCACCCTGCGTGGTGCTCGGTGACCTCGGCTGCATGCTCAATATCGAAGGTCGCCTGCGCCGCACCGGCGACAACACCACCCGCGTACTCCACATCGCGCAAGTGCTGGCCGGCAGTGCTGCCGATCCATCGTCAGCCGCTGCCACGCAGGAGGCGCGCTGATGCAAGTCCAGTCGATGCACTTCAAGGCGCGCAGCGGGCAAAAACTCGCCGACGTGCGGCTGCAGCAGAATCTGAAGGTGCTCTCGCAGCGCTGGACGGTCGGGCGCACCAATGCGATCACCGAACTCGACGACTTCGAGGCGACCCGCGACGAAGCGGTCGAGCGTCGCAATCGTGCGCTGGCCAATCTCGATGTCTGGCTCGAGCGCTTCGAGGCGCAGGCCACCGCCCGGGGGGCGACCGTTCTCTGGGCCGAGACGCCGGAAGACGCCTCGAAACTGGTCGTCGAGATCGCCAGGCGCCACGAGGTTGCCAAGGTCACCAAGTCGAAGTCGATGGTCTCGGAAGAGATGGCGCTCAACCGTCATCTCGAGGCCGCCGGCGTCAAGGTGGTCGAGACCGATCTGGGTGAGTACATCCTACAGATCAACGACAACGAGCCGCCGTCGCATATCGTGGCGCCGGTGGTCCACAAAAGTAAGGACGAGGTGTCAGACCTTTTTGCGCGGGTGCACAAGCGCCCGCGTCTGACCGACATTCCGCAGATGACCCGTGAGGCGCGCGAGTTTTTGCGCCCGCAATTCCTGTCGGCGGATATGGGCGTGTCGGGCGGCAATTTTCTGATTGCCGAGACCGGCTCGGTGGCGGTCTTCACCAACGAGGGCAATGAGGGCATGTGCACCGTGCTGCCGCCCAAGGTGCATGTGGTGGTGACCGGCATTGAAAAGGTGATTCCGACCCTCGAAGACCTTGCCACCATGGCCCGCCTGCTGCCGCGCTCGGCTACCGGACAGTCGATCTCGAACTACTTTTCGATTCTGACCGGCCCGCGCGCCCCGGGCGAACAGGACGGCCCCGAGCATATGTATTTCGTACTGGTCGACGGCGGTCGCACCGGACTGCTGGGCGGCGAGTTCCAGGACATGCTGCGCTGCATCCGCTGCGGTGCCTGCATGAATCACTGCCCGGTCTATCAGAAGATCGGCGGTCATACCTATGGCTGGGTCTATCCTGGCCCGATGGGCGCGGTGCTCACCCCGTCTTATGTCGGCCTCGAAAAGACCCTCGATCTGCCGCAGGCAGCCACCCTTTGCGGCGAATGCCATGTGGTCTGTCCGATGAAGATTCCGCTGCCCGATCTGTTGCGCAAATTGCGCGAGCGGCAGTTCGAGCGCGGGCTGCGGCCGTGGCGCGAGCGGCTGGGCCTGGCGGCCTGGGCGTTCGCCGCAAAGCGGCCGACAATCTATCGACCGCTCGCGCGCATCGGCGCCCGTGTTCTGGGCTGGATGGGCGGCGACACCCATCGCATCGCGCGGCTTCCCGGTGGATCCGGATGGAGCCTGTATCGGGACATGCCGGCGCCGGTCGGGCCGACCTTCAAGGAACGCTGGGCAAAGCAGGCGGGAAAAACGCCGCCTCGCTGACCGCGAGGTGGCGTGCCTGGCGTTCGGGTACGGCGCCCGCATCCCGATCAGTCAGGCCAAGGCCACGAGCCATGAACGACGGTCGGCCCTGAGCGCCGCTGCGAGCATAGTCGGCAGCAATCAATCGGGTGACTGTTTCAGCGTCACCGTCGTCGACCTCGGTCAGCCAGGCGAGCAAGGCTTCGGCGCGCGCTTCGAGCGACAACTGGTGCGTTGCCTGAGCATGCTCGTGCAGCCAGTCCGAGAACGCCATGAAGCGTGCGAACGGCGCTTCACCGAGCAAGCGAGGCAGGGTGCCGACAAATCGCCCCGAATTGCCGTAGAGGTCCCAGTAGCGGGCAAACCGTTCGATGCGGGCCAGGTCAGTGGCCGATATCGCATCGGTCTCGGTCACCTGATAAGGCGGTGTCGGCGAAAAATGCAGACCGAAGGCCTCGGTGTGGCGGGCAATCGGCGCGCCGCGCAGGCGCTTGAGGATGCCGACCTGGATCTCGTGCGGGCGCAGCGCCACCAGCCGATCAAAGCCGGCGCCAAAGCTGGCCAGGTCTTCGCCTGGCAATCCGGCGATCAGATCGACATGCAGATGGGCCTGGCTTTGCTCGCGCAGCCAGCGCAAATGGTTTTCTGCGCGGGCGTTGTCCTGGCGTCGGCTGATGCGCGCCTGAACGTCGGGGTTCCAGGTCTGGATGCCGATCTCGAACTGCAGTGCACCTGCCGGAAAACGCACGATCGCCTCGCGCAGCGCCTCGGGCAGATGGTCGGGGACGAGTTCGAAGTGCGCGAAGACCGGATCGTCGGGCGCCTCCTCGATACGCTGCAAGAAGAAGTCGAGGATCGCCCGGCCGGTCTGTGCCTTGAGGTTGAAGGTGCGATCGACGAACCTGAATCGCCGCGCGCCTCTGCGATGCAAGTGCGCCAGTTGCTCGAGGATCCGGTCGAGCTCAAATGGCCAGGCGGTCTTGTCGAGGGCCGACAAACAGAATTCGCACTTGTAGGGGCAGCCTCGCGAGGCCTCGACATAGAGGTTGCGATGGGCGATGTCGGTATCGGTGTAGTGGGCATAGGGCAGCACCAGCGCATCGAGCTCGGGCTGCACGCCGGCGATCACTTTCATGAGTGGGCGCGGCCCGTCGAGCAACTGGCGCGCCAGCACGGCAAAGCTGAGGTCGGCCGGGCCGGTGATCACATGGTCGGCCATCTGCACGATCGGCTGTCCGTGCACTTCGTGGCTGACCTCCGGGCCGCCGATCACGATCCTGATCGCGGGCGCCGCCTTGCGCAGCCGGGCAATCAGCTCGGTGGTGCGCTCGACATTCCAGATATAGACGCCGAGCCCGATGATGCCGGGCGCGCCCTCGAGCAGGCGCTCGACCACCTGATCGAGCGGCGTTGCAATCGTGAACTCCTCGATGCGCGCGCGTGACTGCAGCTCGCCCAGGTTGGCGTAGAGATAGCGCAGCCCGAGCGAGGCATGCGACCAGCGGGCGTTGAGCGTGGCAAGCACGATGTCTGTCATGGGCCGATTCTACGTTCGCCGCCATTGCCGCCATCGCCGCCAACACCCGCCCCCGGGTTAAACTGACTGCTCATGACCCAGTCCGCCGAACCCCACCGCAACACGCTCTCCGACATGGAGCTGCGGGTCCTTGCGCTCGAAAAGCTGCTGATCGACAAGGGCTATGTCGAGGCCCGCGCGCTCGACGTCCTGATCGACACCTACGAGCACCGGGTCGGTCCGCGCAACGGCGCAAAGGTGGTGGCACGAGCCTGGGTCGATGCCGACTACCGCGCACGCCTTGCGGCCGATGCCACCGCAGCCATTGCCGAGTTTGGTTACACCGGTCGTCAGGGCGAGCACATGGTGGCGCTCTTCAACGAGCCGGGTGTCCATCATCTGGTGGTCTGCACCCTGTGCTCCTGCTATCCCTGGCCGGTCCTGGGTCTGCCGCCGGCCTGGTACAAGTCGGCGCCTTATCGGTCGCGCGCGGTGATCGATCCGCGTGGCGTGCTGGCCGATTTCGGGCTTGAGCTCCCTGCACAGACCGAGCTGCGTGTGTTCGATTCGACTGCCGAGTTGCGCTATCTGGTGATCCCCACCCGTCCCGCCGGCACCGACGACTGGACGCCCGAGCAGCTCGCCGACCTGGTGACCCGCGACTCGATGATCGGCACCGGCCTGCCGCTTTTCCCCGACTCGGCCCCCGCCGCACTTGCACCATGAACGGCGCCCAGGATCTCGGCGGCATGCAGGGTTTCGGGCGGGTCGTGCCCGATGCCGATGATGCGCATTTTCACGAAGCCTGGGAGCCCCGGGCTTTCGCACTGACCCTGGCCATGGGCGCGACCGGCAGCTGGAATCTCGATCAGGGGCGATTCGCGCGGGAGTCCTTGCCGCCGGCGCAATACCTGGCGAGCACCTACTACCGGATCTGGTTTGAAGCGCTGGTGCGACTGATGCTCGAACGCGGACAGGTGACCGAGGCCGAGCTCGCCGATGGACTGATGCGCGAACCGCCACGCCCGCTGGCCCGCGTGCTGAACGCCGACGCGGTGTCATCGGTGCTGGCGCGCGGCGCACCCACCGAACGCCAGAGCCTTGCGCCGGCGCAGTTTGCAGTGGGCGAGGCGGTCATGGCCCGTCAGATCAACCCGGCCACGCATACCCGCTTGCCGCGCTATGTGCGCGGCCGACAAGGCACGATCGTGTCGCTGCACGGCACCCATGTCTATCCCGACACGCATGCCCGCGGCGAAGGCGAGTCGCCCTGCTGGCTCTATACAGTCCGTTTCGATGCGCGCGAGCTCTGGGGTTCTGACACCACCGCATCGAGCGTTTTTGTCGACTGCTGGGAGCCCTACCTCGAGCCGCTGGCCAATGCGCGTGCGCACTCGCCCACCAGCGTCGGGCCCCGATAGATCAGGCCGGTATAGACCTGGACCAGGTCGGCGCCGGCGGCAAGCTTGGCGTGGGCGTCTTTGCCCGACATCACGCCACCCACCCCCACGATCGGATAGCGCGGCGGCAGCGCGGCCCGCAATGCCCTGATCACCCGGTTGCTGGCTTCAAACACCGGCGCGCCCGACAAGCCGCCGGCTTCCTCGCCATGCGGCAGACCTTTGACCGCGTCGCGCGCGAGCGTGGTGTTGGTGGCAATCACGCCATCGATGCTGTGGCGCACCAGCGCGGCAGCGATGAAGGCGATGCGCTCGTCATCGAGATCGGGCGCGATCTTGACCAGCAGGGGCACGCTGCGCCGGTGGGTGCGGGAAAGCTGCGTGCGCTCGGTATCGAGTGCGGCCAGAAGACCGTCGAGTGCCTCGCCTTCCTGCAGCGAGCGCAGCCCGCTGGTATTGGGCGATGACACATTGACGGTGACATAGGCAGCCAGCGGCCAGACCCGCCGCAGCCCGATCAGGTAGTCGTCGGTGGCCCGTTCAAGCGGCGTGTCGGCGTTCTTGCCGATATTGGCACCGAGCACGCCCCGATAACCGGTTCGGGCCAGGTTGGCCACGAAGGCATCGAGCCCGAGGTTGTTGAAGCCGAGCCGGTTAATCAGGGCCGATCGTTGCGGCAGCCGGAAGATGCGGGGGCGCGGATTGCCCGACTGCGGCCGTGGCGTGACCGTGCCCACTTCGATGAAACCGAATCCCATCTGCGACAGCGCATCGACATGGGCGGCATTCTTGTCGAGACCGGCCGCCAGACCGATGCGATTGGCAAACCGCAGACCGAGCAGATCGACCGGGTCATCGACCATCGGCCCAGCCGCCAGACGCAGTGCGCCGCTGGCGGCCATCGGTCCGATCGAGGCCAGCGTCAGGTCATGGGCCTGCTCGGCATCGAGTGCAAACAGCAGGGGTCTGGCCAGGCGATAGAGGCTCACGCGTCGAACGCCTGCCACTGGCCGTTGTCGAATTGTTCGATCGGCTTGAAACGGGCTTTGTAGGCCATCTTGGGGCTCTGTGCGATCCAGTAGCCGAGATAAAGATGGGCCAGCCCCAGCTGGCGGCATTGCTCGATCTGCCACAGCACGTTGAAGGTGCCCAGACTGGCGTTTGGCAGATCGGGGTCGAAGAAGGTGTAGACCGACGACAGCCCATCGTCAAGCACATCGATGATTGACACCATCTGCAGCGTGCCGTCTTCGGTCCTGAATTCGACCAGGCGTGTATTGACCTTGCTTTGCAGCAGGAACTGCGCGTACTGGTCGCGGCTGTCGTGGTCCATGCCGCCACCAGAATGGCGCGTCGACTGATAGCGAAGGTAGAGCGCGTAGTGCTCCGGCGAAAAGGCGAGGCGGGCGATCAGGGTACGCAGGTCGGCGTGGCGCTTCAAAGCCCGTCGCTGGCTGCGATCGGGGACGAAGCTCGCCACCGGCACCCTCACAGGCACGCAGGCGCGGCAACCGTCGCAGTGGGGCCGGTAGGTGAAGACGCCACTGCGCCGAAAGCCGGAGCGCACCAGTTGGCTGTAGACATCGGCGTTGATCAGGTGATTGGGTGTGGCGACCTGCGAGCGTGCCTGAAGCCCTTCGAGATAACTGCAGGGATACGGCGCCGTCGCGTAGAACTGGAGCGCCGAGAACGGCAGTTCATTGAGGAGCGTCATGCCGTTGGCGTCTGGATGGGAACGTTTGGGTTCAAGCAGAACGGGTTAAAGCTTGCAGGCTCAGACCACCGGAAACGTCACTTGCATCGAAGACCAGTCGGGAGAAGGCTGCCCGGTGAGCGCCGCAACCTGCTCCAGAAAGGCCTGGCGAGGGATCGCACGGCCACCAAACGAGGCCAGGTGCGAGGTGGTCTGCTGGCAGTCTATCATGGTGAATCCTTGTGCCTTGAGCATCCAGACAAGCCCTGCCAGAGCGGTTTTCGAGGCATCGGTGCGCCGCGCGAACATCGATTCGCCATAGAACATCCGCCCGATCGAGACACCATAAAGGCCACCGATCAATTCGCCGTTTTCGCGCACTTCGACCGAATGCGCGCACCCCATCCGGTGGAGGTCGCAATAGGCACTGATGATGGCCTTTGTGATCCAGGTGCCATCCTGGTCGGGACGAGGCTGGGCGCACTGATTCATCACCGCCTCGAAATCGGTATTGAGACTGATTTGCCAGATGCCTTCGCGATGCAGGCGACGCAGGGTCTTTGCGAGCGAGCGCGACAATTTGAACTCGTCGATGAACAGCACCATGCGGGGATTGGGCGACCACCAGAGCACCGGCTGCCCGGCGCTGTACCAGGGAAAGATGCCGCCGCGATAGGCCTCGAGCAGGCGTCGTGCCGAGAGGTCCCGGCCGGCAGCCACCAGACCGTCGGGCTCATCAAGCGCCGACGAGGCGTGCGGCAGGGGCGCAGCGGGGTCGACCCAGGTCAGCATGCGGCCCGGGTCTGGTCAGGCTTCGGGGCGAGGCGGCTGGTAGCGGATCGCGCTGGTATGCAGATCGTATCGGCCGCTGCGTCGGTCCTCGAAGAACCACTTGAGCGTCTGGCCAACCGTGCGAAAGGCAATCTCGTCCCACGGAATCTCGTCTTCATGGAACAGCCTGGCTTCGAGGCTTTCCGGGCCCGGCTCGAAATCCAGATGCAGCAGTGAGGCGCGGTAGAACATATGCACCTGATCGACATGGGGCACGTCGATCATCGAAAACAGCGGACCCATATCGATCCGCGCGCCGGCTTCTTCGAGCGTCTCGCGGGCGGCCCCTTCGTCGGTGGTCTCACCGTTTTCCATGAATCCTGCCGGCAGGGTCCAGTAGCCGTGGCGCGGCTCGATGGCGCGCCGGCAAAGAAGGATTTTCTCTTCCCAGACCGTGACCGTGCCGATCACCATACGGGGATTCTGATAATGAATGGCGCTGCAGTGCTTGCAGCAGTAGCGATGTCGGTTATCCCCATCAGGAATCTGGAGGATCACTTCACGTCCGCAGCTCGAGCAGAATTTCATGGGGATGGTCTGTAAAAGAACCAAACGAGTGTAGCAGCGCCGGCCGCGACGGTTCTGAGCGTGGTGATAACTGTCACAATGTGTTATTCTCTTTGGCTTACGGACGCGGGGTGGAGCAGTCTGGCAGCTCGTCGGGCTCATAACCCGAAGGTCGCAGGTTCAAATCCTGCCCCCGCAACCAATCAGATCGAAAGCAAAGCAGGTCGAAAGGCCAACGAATCCGCTCCAAGCCATGCTTGCAGCGGATTTTGCTTTAGTGCCCAGTGCATCACGATGAGGATTTCCAGTGGATCGCATGCTGGGCACAACCATGGGCCGCCATGGCATGCTTTCGGTCATGACGACCGCCGATGCGATCAAGCGCTGGGCCAAGCGAATCAAGCGTGACGGGGTGACACTCTGGTTTGCCGGTAAGCACCCTGCAACGCCCTGGTATGCGAAAGCGCTGGTCGTCTTTGTCGTCGCCTATGCGCTCAGCCCGATTGACCTCATCCCGGATTTCATCCCGGTGCTCGGTTTTGTCGACGATGTCTTGCTGCTTCCGGTCTTGATCTGGTTGACCATCAGGCTCGTGCCGCCCGAGGTGCTCGCCGATTGCCGGGATCAGGCAGATTCCTGGATGAAGACGCAGGGCTCAAAGCCGAGCAGCCGTGTCGGTGCAGTCATGATCGTGCTGCTTTGGATTGCCGTCGGTGCCGCCATCTGGATGGGGTTACTTCAGCCGCGGCTGTAAGGTCGCGACACGGATCAGGCTAGCTTGCGACGGGCCGCACCGATTCCGATCAAGCCTAAGCCGAGCAGGGCGATGCTGGCCGGTGCGGGGACCGCGGTGGTCGAGAAATTCGAAGCCTCGAATGAGTTGAAGTTTTTATCCATCTTGAAAATCAAGTCGGTAATCAACTCATTGCCATCGGTCGAAAAGGCGATATAGACATTTCGAAAGCTGGTGTTGAAAACTTCCGGAAGATTTTCTGTTTTATACGAATATCTGCCCAGATTCGTTACCACCACAAGTTCGTTGCTGATGTCAGAAGAGCCCCAGAGGAAACTGACGAACTGGGTTGAGAGGTGAAGGTTGGCATCGCCACCGCCGTTATTGATGTTCAACGGACCTGCAGCAAGCCAGGTTCCGACTGTGGTCCCTCCAGGAGGTTTCGGAACAGCGGCATAAACACGCCCTGCCTCTGTGTAAACCGAACCACCGCTGTAAAGCGAACCACCGCTCACCTGACCGATGCCGTTACCGCTCGCCAAAGTGATGAACTCGGATGGGTTTGTGTTGGCGGCGACAGAGGCGATTGGTGTGGCCTGCGCACCAAGAGCGCAGGCGGACAGAACGGCTGCAGCGAATACTTTCTTCAACATCACGGGTTCCCGATCGATGATTTGAGAGGCGCCCCATCGCGCTCCTGCTGAGATGTGCAGCGAATTCCGTGCCGCTTCCCGCAAAGCCGCTCTGAGCCAAGAGAAACGCTGAAAAGGCGATTTTTCAATGATGCAAGGCTGTCAAAAATACCGAAATGACTTTTGTCACGGACTTAGGCGCAGACCCAGGACAAAACCTGCCTCCGTAACCAAGCAGATTTCCGAAGACTGTCGTTGGCGCAGTTCGTCTCCGGCAGGCTGATTGCCGAGGTCCTAAGCCTTCGCGAATATCATGTCGGTTCGCAGAATATCCATCGATCCTGAGCCTCAGCTCCGCCGTTGCAGCCCGTGAAGATCCTCCTAGTCGTCCCCGGCAAGCTCAAGACCGTCCCGATGAGCGGTTTTTCGGCCGCGGCCTTGCGTGTACTCGGCAACGAGGTGCGGGTCGAGGACTACTACCCGACGCTCGCTGAAAAGGCCCTCGCGGCAGGAAAGCAACTCGCGCCCCTGCGGCGCAGGACCGAGTTCTGGGCGCAGGTCAACCGCCGACTGCGCCGCGCGATCGATGAATTCAGGCCCGATCTGCTCTTTACGATCTACGGCCTGCACATCAGTGCGCAGACCCTGAGCTTTGCCCGCGCGCGTGGTGTCGTGCGCGCCTGCTGGTGGATCAACGACCCCTTCCAGTCTCAGCCCGGCTTTGATCGGGCCGCCGAATACGACGTCTATTTCAGCAATTCATCGGTCTGTGCCCGTCAGGTCGAAGAGGCATTCGGTGTGAAATCGCATTTCCTGCCGACCGCCTGCGAGCCGACGGTTCACCATGCGTCGCCGCCCGATCCGGCCCTGGCCTGTGATGTCTGCTTTGCCGGTGACTGGAGTCCGGCGAGGCAGCAACTCATCGAAATGCTCGTCAAGGCCGGCTTCAACCTGCGCTTGTATGGGCCCTGGCAGAAAAAGATCGCGCCCGACTCGCCATTGCGCGCACACCTGACCCCGGGGTTTTTCACACCGGCGCAGATGTCGGCCTATTTCAGTAGTGCCCGGATCGTGCTCAATTTCCACACCTGGTTCGGTCGCTTCAGCCACGGTGTCAATCCCCGGCTCTTCGAGGCGCCTGCCTGCGGTGCCCTCCAGATCGTCGATGTCAAAGACGAGATCCCGAGCCTTTTCGAAGTGGGCGAGGAAGTGGTGATCTACCGTGATCTTGAGAGCCTGCCGGGCTTGCTGCGCGAATGGCTGGCCGATCGCGATGGCTGCGAGGCGGTGGCAAAGGCCGGGCACCAGCGCGTGCTGCAGGACCACACCTACCAGCGGCGAATGGCGCAGATGCTTACGCTCCTGTAGGGGCGGTAAGGGGTCTGGGGCGTTTGCGATGCGCCGGTTTACGGTGCATCGGTGAGGCTATACCCACTCCGTTTGGGCGTTGATCCGGGGCGGTGTCAAGCCACGCCCGCGATCTCATTGCGGTTCTCGAGTGACGTAATGCACGGTTGCTGCTCGCCGACCAGCGGTACGTGAAGGGCTTCACAGACTGAAAATCGATTGACCGCGACGATCTGGTTCATCAGCCAATCAGCCGCAGTCAATGACCGCTTTGTCGTACGCATCGTTGCGTCTCACCGCTCGCGCCCTCAGGCCGGCGACGCTTGCGATGTCCTTGATGCTGGCCCTCGGCACGGCGCACGCGCAGGTGATGGTCGGCCTGATCGATACCGGCGTTCGAGCCGGCCACAGGGATCTGCGCGGCGTCTTGGAGGCCGGCTACAACGCGGTCGATGGCGGCGCCGATACCCGTGATCTGATGGGTCATGGCACGCATGTGGCCGGCATCCTGGCCGCCAACGCCGGTGCAGGCGCCAGTCTGACCATCCTGCCGGTGAAGGTTTTCAGCAGCGCCGGTGCGACCGATGCCTCGTTGTCGGCTGGCCTGAACTGGGCCTCGCCTCGCGCCGGAATCCTCAACCTTAGCCTGTCGGCCGGCGCGCCGGTCGCCGGAGCAGCCATTCGCGACGCGGTTGCAAGGGGGGCGCTGGTGGTGGTGGCGGCCGGCAACCGCGGTGCGGCACAAGCCGACTGGCCGGCGAGGTTCGCGGCGCAGTCGTGGGCCAATGGCGCTCAGGCACGTGGCGCGGTCATCGCGGTCGGCGCGGTCGATGCCAGCAATCGCATCGCGGAGTTCTCGAATCGGGCGGGCGACACTGCGCAATGGTTTCTGGTCGCACCGGGTGTCGAGATCAAGTCGAGCCATGTCGGCAGCGATACTGCCCAGGTCCTGATGTCCGGCACATCGATGGCCGCGCCGGCGGTCTCGGGCGCCGCGGCGCGTCTGCAGGCCACCTGGCCGAGGCTCAGTCCGAAAGACGTCGGCTCGATCCTGCTGGCGACTGCCCGCGATCTCGGCGCCCGCGGCACCGACCCGGTCTATGGCCGCGGCCTGCTCGATGTCGACGCAGCCATGCAACCGGTTGGCGACCTCAGCAGCGCGACCGCAACAGGCACGGTGACTGTCAGTGGCAGTACCGCGATGCGGCTGTCGCCGGCGACCGTGGCGCTTGCCCAGCCCGGGGCCGCACGCGCAATGACCGTGGTCGGCGTCGACAGCTATCAGCGCGACTACACCGTCAATCTTCAGTCGCGCCTGGCCGATCCCCTGCCGCTGATGCTCGGGCGCACCTTCGATGCCATGGATCTGCGCATGCAGCAGCTGGAGAGAATGCTGCCCGACGGCACCCGACTGCTGGTGCAGGGTGCCGAGTCGTTTGCCCTGATTCGCAATGACGAAGCGGGTGAGTTCGCGTTCGGGGCGGGAAATCAGGGCGGCCAGTACTTTGGCATCGGTGCCGGTCTCGATGTGACCGCTCTGGCCAATCCCTATGCTGCGCTGACGCCGCGCGGAGCGATGCTGGCCCGCGGCTTGCGGTATGGCAACACCATGGTCAAGGCTGGTCTGTATTCGGGTGCGGCGACCGAGCCGAACGGCATTGCCTGGACGCAGGTCGATGCCCGCACGCTGTTGCTTGAGGTGTCGCACCGAATGAGCCAGAGCTTCGCGGTATCAGCCACCTGGAGCAATTCGCAGGAGCAAGGCGCCTGGCTGGGATCGATCGGCTCGGGCGGATTGACCGTCAACCAGAAGGTGCAGACCGAAGCTGTGCAGTTCGGTGCAGCGCTGAACCTTTCATCGAAGATCGTACTGGCAAGCGCCTATGCAGTCGGTCGGACCCCGACGCTGCAGACCGCAGGGGTCGTCGGCGTGGTCAGCGATTCGGTCACCGAGGCGATGTCGATCGCGCTGGTTCGGCGCGACGCCTTCATGAGTGGCGATGGCCTGTCGATGTCGGTGTCGCAGCCCTTGCGCACCCGTTCCGGCACGATCTCGACATCGCTGCAGTCGGGTGTCGATGCCGAGGGCAGCCCGGTGATGTCCAACCGCAGTCTTTCGCTGGTGCCTTCCGGACGAGAGTTGCTGACCGAATTGGCCTATCGCGCTCCGCTTGGCCGCGACCGCTCGGTCAGCGCCGTGCTTGCCGTACGCCAGCAGCCCAACCATGATGCGACCGCTGCACTCGATACGATGTTGGCGATTCGATTCAGGCAGCTGTTCTGAGCGCTAGACCCTCCGCGCTGCGCCGTCCATGCTGTTGCGCTTGTCGCTCGTGCCTGCCTGCTGATACCATCGCGAGCTGGAGTCAGTGATTCAGGGCAGGGACTTGGCCGGTATTGCCGTGCCAGAATCGAAGCCGAATCGGGGCTATCTGCCCTGCGTTCCTGTCGATCCGAAAGCCGCCCCGAATTGGTCGCCGCGCCTGGCGCGTCGTGATCCCGATTTTTCCGATTGTTGTTCCCGCCGAATCTCGCTGCAGCGTGAGCCCGCTCATTTGATCGGTCGAGTCGCTGCCCGCAGGGACGCTGCGAATGTCACGGCCTGAGGCTGGCCGTCCACCCGATTTCACAGGGCTCACCGCGTGACGAATACCGCGGATGTCAAACGCATCATGGAGGCAGCGCTGCTTTGCGCGCAGCAGCCTATGGCTGTGACCGATCTGCGGCGCCTGTTCGCTGACGAGATCGACGTCGGACCCGACACCGTCAGGGCGCTGCTGGAAACACTGCGTCTCGAATGGCAGGGTCGTGGTGTCGAACTCGTGCCGCTGGCCAGTGGCTGGCGCTTTCAGACTGCCCCGGACATTGCCCGTTTCATCGAGCGCCTCAATCCCGAGCGTCCGCCGCGTTATTCACGGGCCGTGCTCGAAACGCTGGCGATCATCGCTTATCGTCAGCCCGCGACCCGTGGCGACATCGAAGAGATCCGTGGCGTGACGGTGTCGGCTCAGATCATCAAGACGCTCGAGGATCGGGGCTGGATCGAAGTCATCGGCCACAAGGACGTGGTCGGACGCCCGGCGCTTTTTGCCACGACCCGTCAGTTTCTTGACGACCTCGGCCTTCGCACGCTGCGAGAACTGCCGGCACTTGATGCCGACCTGCCGGTGGCCGAGGCAATCGGTCAGCGGGTCATCGAGTTCACCACCGATGCCATCTCTCCGATGATCCCGACGATCGACCTTGCATTGCCTGCGCATCCTGCGATGTCCCCCGACCTGTCTTCCCTGCCTTCCGATCCCCACCTCAACAAACCTGAGCCGCCAGCCGACCCATGAACGACAATCCCGAGCAGCCCCAATCCGCCGAATCGCCCGAGCTGCCTGGAGACGGTCAGCCGGCGTCAAGGCCGCGTCGGCGTTCCCGCCGTCCGGCCGTTCGTGGTGAAGCGGCGGGTGAACAGTCCTCGAACACCGAGTCCGCAGCGCCTGCTCCCCCAGACTCGCAGACCGATCGTTTCGTTGGTGACTCGGCCGCAAGCGCGGCCATGGCCGCCCTGCCTTCCGGGGAACACGGCGCCGCCGGATTTCAAGCGGCTGATGCTGCCGCGCCGGGCCAGGACGATCGTCGCGGACCGAAGGGGCCGCGCAACCGCATGAATCGCAGGCGGCCGGGTCGCAACGGACAGGGGCCACGCGGACCGGGCGGACCGCGTAATGCCGAGTCAGAGTCGCCGGCAGGGCAGGGTGGTTCAAATGCGGCTGCGCCGAACGATCCCGATCAGGTCATTCCGATCTATTCGCGCCAGGCAAAGGTCGGCGTCGATGCGACCGATCCGCGCCGGCGCAATGCCCCGCGCGCGGCACCGCCCCGCGAGGCCGATGACGATGCCCCCAAGCTGCACAAGCTGCTGGCGGATGCCGGTATCGGTTCGCGCCGCGAAATGGAGGAACTCATCATTGCCGGACGGGTCTCGGTCAACGGCCAGCCGGCCTATGTCGGTCAGCGCATCGGGCCTTCCGATCAGGTGCGGGTCAACGGTCGGCCGCTGAACCGTCGCGTCCAAAAATCTGCTCCGAAAGTCCTGCTCTATCACAAGCCGCCTGGCGAAATCTGCAGTCGTGACGATCCCGGTCAGCGCGCGACGGTCTTCGAACGGCTGCCCCGGCTCAAGGGTGAGCGCTGGGTTGCCGTGGGGCGGCTCGACTTCAATACCGAGGGACTGCTGGTGTTCACCACCTCGGGTGAATTGGCCAACCTGCTGATGCATCCGCGCTTTGGATGGGAGCGCGAATACGCGGTCCGCATCCTGGGCCGAATCGACGACGAGACCCGCGAAAAGCTGCTGGCGGGGATACCGCTGGAAGATGGTCCGGCAAACTTCCTGTCGCTTGAAGATGTCGGTGGTGACGGCGCCAATCACTGGTATCGCGTCGTCATTGGCGAGGGACGCAACCGCGAGGTGCGTCGAATATTCGAGGCGGTGGGTCTGATCGTCTCGCGGCTGGTTCGGATTCGCTTTGGTCCGATCGGTCTGCCGGCCGGGCTCATTCGCGGCCGGTGGGTCGAACTCAATGCCGGTGATGTCACCGCGCTCACGGGCATGCTCAAGCAGGTCGGGCGCGATGCCAAGGCACCGCCTCGGCGTACCGGCCCATCCGCGGCCGGTCAGCCCGACGCGCTTGAGCCGGGGCGACCGCGGCCTGCGTCGGCAGAGGTTGATGCCGACGATGAGGATTTTGACCGCGAGCCGAGCGACGAGCAGGTGGCGGCTGCTGCCGCGCGTGCGGGTCTGTCTGACCAGCCTTTTCGTGCCGATGATGCCGACCGTCTCTTTGACGATGACGAAGAAGACGACGAGTTTGAATCGCAACCGCCGCCGGACTTTGCGCTGGTCCCGCCACCCCGTGCGTCGAAAGTCAATCGCGAAGATGACGACTGGCAGCCGACCTCGGCCAACGCTCACCTGTCTGGCATCACCGGTGCGGTGCGCAAGCAGGGCCGCCAGCAGCGGTTTGGCGCGGGCTTCGGTCCGGCCGGTCTTGCGGGTCAGCCCAAACCTGGCGGTCAGGGGCGACGAAACCGTGGCGCGGGTCAGGGCGGATCGGGTGCCGTGCAGGGCGGCGGCTTTGGTGGTGGCCAGGGGCAAGGCGGCAACCGTGGCGGTCAGGGCGCACAGCGAACCACCCAGGGTGGCAATCGCGGTGGTCAGGGTGGCAACCGCGGTGGGCAGGGCGGGCAGGGTGGGCAGGGTGGGCAGGGCGGCAATCGCAGCGGCCAGGGCACGTCAGGCGGTCAGCGCAGCGGCGCCGGTCGTCCTCCCGGTGGCGGGCGTCGTCGCGGACCGGGCTGAGGCCCGCTGCGAGTGGGCGAAATGCAGCGAGTGCGTTATAATCGATTGGTTAGACATATTGGTTTTGGAAATGGGCTTGTCAGGCCCATTTTTTTTTACGGTTGCGGGTAATTCAGGGAGTGCTGTCCGACGTGAGACCGGTGATTGCCGCGATCGATAGGACCATCAGCGCAATGGGCTATGAACTGGTCGATGTCGAATTCGCCGGGGCGGGCGTGCTGCGGGTCTACATCGACCTGCCTGCCAGTGCCTTCGAGCAGATATCGGTGCCAGCCAATTCGCCTGAAGCGCCGATGATCAAGGTCGAAGACTGCGAACGGGTGAGTCATCAGTTGACGCATTTTCTGACCGTCGAGAACATCGACTATTCACGACTCGAGGTCTCGTCGCCGGGTCTCGACCGGCCGCTCAAGCGGGAGGCCGATTTCGCGCGTTTCGAGGGGGCTGAGGTGTCGCTCCGATTGCGTGAGCCGCTGTCGGGCAGACGAAATTTTGTCGGCGTGCTGGTGCGCGACGAGTCGGCGCCAGATCGCTGGGCACTCGATCTGATCGAGTCGCCAAAGCTGACGGCCAAGTCGGCCGGTAAGGCGTCTGCAAACGGTCGCGGTAGCAGTAACTCGAAAAGCAATGCGAAAAGCAGTGCGAGCAAGCCGGGCACGGAGTCTGCAGAGTCCGACGCCGAGGTCCCGGCCGATGCATCTGAGGGAGAGGTGGTTCGCCGTCTCTCATTTGTCCTCTCCGAGGTCGAGCGGGCGAGGCTGGTGCCCAAGGTCAAGTTTTAGGAGCTTCACGATGAGCCGCGAGGTACTGTTGTTGGTCGATGCGCTGGCGCGCGAAAAAAGCGTGCTGAAAGAGGTGGTGTTCGCCGCGCTCGAAAGCGCTCTGGCGTCTGCTGCCAAGAAGCGTTTCAAAGAAGAGGTCGATGTGCGGGTCACCATCGATCGCGAGACCGGCGAGTCGGAAGCCTTTCGTCGCTGGCTGGTCGTGCCCGACGGAGAGCTCGAGGATCACGACATTCAGGTCATCCTGACCGAGGCGCGCAAGCAGATCGCCGACATCGATATCGGCGAGTACCTCGAAGAAGAACTCGAGCCGGTCGAGGCCGGTCGCATCGGTGCCCAGGCGGCCAAGCAGGTGATCCTGCAAAAGATCCGCGACGCCGAGCGCGAGCAGATCATCGATGACTTCCTCGGGCGCGGCGATTCCCTGCTGTCCGGCACGATCAAGCGGCTCGACCGTGAAGGCGCGGTCATCGAGTCCGGCAAGATCGAAGCCCGCCTGGCACGCGACCAGATGATCCCCAAAGAAAACCTGCGGGTGGGTGATCGGGTTCGCGGTTGGGTCGGCAAGGTCAATCGCGAGGGGCGTGGTCCCCAGCTCTTCATGTCGCGCACTGCCCCCGAGTTCATCATGGAGCTCTTCCGCCTTGAGGTCCCCGAGATTGAGCAGGGACTGCTGCAGGTCAAGGCGGCTGCGCGTGATGCAGGCGTCAGAGCCAAGATCGCGGTTCATACCACCGACCGCCGCATCGACCCGATCGGTACTTGTGTCGGTGTTCGCGGCTCACGGGTTCAGGCTGTCACCGGCGAACTGGCCGGTGAGCGGGTCGACATCGTGCTGTGGTCCGAGGATCCCGCGCAGTTCGTGATCGGTGCGCTGGCCCCGGCCAATGTCTCGTCGATCATGGTCGATGAAGAAAAGCACAGCATGGACGTCGTGGTCGATGAAGACAACCTCGCGTTGGCGATCGGCACCGGCGGGCGCAATGTCCGGCTGGCCTCCGAGCTGACCGGCTGGAAGATCAACATCATGAGTGCCGAGGAAAGTGCCGGCAAACAGGAAACCGAGCGCGCCGCGCTGCGGGAAATCTTCATGGGCAAGCTTGATGTCGACGAGGAAGTCGCCGACATCCTGATCGACGAAGGGTTCAGCAGCCTCGACGAAGTGGCCTACGTGCCGATCAACGAGATGCTCGAAATCGAGGCCTTCGATGAAGGCACGGTCAACGAGTTGCGCGAGCGTGCTCGCAATGCATTGCTGACCGAAGCGATCGCCAAGGAAGAAAAACTCGAGACCACGACCGAGGACCTGCTGAATCTTGAGGGCATGGATCGGGATCTCGCTGCAAAACTGGCTGATGCCAATGTGCACACCCGTGATGAATTGGCCGAGCTTGCGCTCGACGAACTCGTGGAGGCAACCGGCCTCGATGAGGAGCGCGCCAAGGTGTTGATCATGACGGCTCGGGCTCATTGGTTCGAGAACGAGTCGGCCTGAGCCGAAAGGATCTGAATGGCAAGCACTAACGTTTCGAGTTTCGCAGCCGAACTCAAAGTCCCGGCTGATGTGCTGCTTGAGCAGTTGCGGTCGGCTGGCGTCGACAAGGCTTCGGCCAGCGATACGCTGACGGAAAGTGACAAGGCGCAGCTGCTGACCGCACTTCGCCGTGCTCATGGCGCGGACGACGGCGCCAAGAAGAAGATCACGGTCGTGCGCAAGCAGACCTCTGAGATCAAACAGGCTGACGCCACCGGTCGTGCTCGCACGATTCAGGTCGAAGTCCGTAAAAAGCGAGTCTTTGTCCAGCGCGAAGCCGAAGTCGGTGAGGCGCAACCTTCTGCCGAAGCGCTTGCAGCGGCGGCCGCAGCAGCAGCGGCTGAACAAGCTGCCGCCCAGGCTCAGCAGGAAGCTGCCGAACGCGAGCAGCGCGAGCAGCTCGAGCGCCAGGCCCAGGAAATGCGCGAGCGCGAGGCAAGCCTCGAAGCCGAGCGTCTGAGGGCCGAAGAGGCCGCGGCTGCGGCCGCCCGTCTCGAAGAGCAGACACGCCTCGAGCGCGAGCGTATCGCTGCAGCCCAGTCGACCCAGGCGCAGACCACCGAGGGTGATGTGGCTGAAGCGAAGGCAGCCGAAGCAGCGGAGTTGGCACGGGCAGCGTCACAGGCGGCAGCCGAAGTGGCTCGCAAGGCGCAAGCCAATGCGGCCGCCCTGTCTGATGCGCGCAAGCGCGCTGAGAGCGAAGCGGCTGCCATCAACCGGCTGCTCACCGCCTCGCGTCGGCCTGCACCGAAGCCGGTCGAGGCGCCGCCTGTGGTCGCTCCTGCACCGGTTGTTGCCGCGCCCGCTGTGGCCGCCGAGGCCAAGACCGGAACCTTGCACCGCCCCACGACCAAGCCCGATGCGGCTCGTCCTGCCGGCACTGCAGCGGCGCCTGGTGCCCCGGGCGTCAAGAAGCATGTCAAATCCGAAAATCTCTCATCGACCTGGCAGGACGACGCCGCCAAGCGACGTGCGATCAAGACTCGCGGTGATGCCGGGGGTGGTGTCGGTGGCTGGCGCGGTCCGCGCGGCGGACGGGGAGGCGGGCGCGACAGCCGTGGGGCCTCGTCGATGCAGGCAGCACCGGCGGCCGAAGCCATCGTTCGCGAGGTCCATGTTCCCGAAACCGTTTCGGTGGCCGATCTGGCTCACAAAATGTCGGTCAAGGCGGCCGAGGTCATCAAGCTGATGATGAAGATGGGCCAGATGGTGACCATCAATCAGGTGCTCGACCAGGAAACCGCGATGATCATCGTCGAGGAACTGGGCCATACCGCGATCGCTGCGGCACTCGACGATCCCGAGGCCATGCTCGAGGAAGCCGAGTCGCATGCCGAGGCGCTGCGGCTGCCGCGTCCGCCGGTGGTGACCGTGATGGGCCACGTCGACCACGGCAAGACCTCGCTGCTCGACTATATTCGTCGCGCCAAAGTGGCTTCAGGCGAAGCCGGTGGCATTACGCAGCATATCGGCGCTTATCACGTCGAAACGCCACGCGGGGTGATCACCTTCCTCGATACCCCGGGCCACGAAGCGTTTACAGCGATGCGCGCCCGCGGCGCCAAGGCCACCGATATCGTGATCCTGGTGGTCGCCGCCGACGACGGTGTCATGCCGCAAACCATCGAGGCGATCCACCATGCCAAGGCGGCCGGCGTGCCGATCGTCGTGGCGATGAACAAGATCGACAAGCCTGAATCCAATCCCGACCGGGTCAAGCAGGAACTGGTGTCGCAACAGGTTGTGCCCGAGGAGTTCGGTGGCGAGTCGCCCTTCGTGCCGGTGTCGGCGCGTACCGGGCAGGGTATCGACGATCTGCTCGAAAATGTGCTTCTGCAGGCAGAAGTGCTCGAGTTGAATGCCGCGGTCGATGCGCCGGCCAAGGGCCTGGTCATCGAGGCAAGACTCGACAAGGGCCGTGGCCCGGTGGCCACCATTCTGGTCCAGTCGGGCACGCTCAAGCGCGGCGATGTCGTGCTGGCCGGCTCGGCCTATGGCCGCGTGAGAGCCATGCTCGATGAGACCGGCAAGTCGATCACCGAAGCCGGCCCCTCGATTCCGGTCGAGATTCAGGGTCTGTCCGAAGTGCCGGCAGCGGGCGAGGAGCTGGTAGGTATCGTCGATGAACGAAAAGCGCGCGAGATCGCACTGTTTCGTCAGGGCAAGTTTCGGGATGTCAAGCTGGCCCGCCAGCAGGCCGCCAAGCTCGAGACCATGCTCGAACAGATGGCCGAAGGCGCGAGCCAGACGCTGGCACTGATCATCAAGTCTGATGTCCAGGGCTCGCAGGAGGCCTTGTCGCAGTCGATGCTCAAGCTGGCTACCGAAGAGATCAAGGTTCAGATCGTGCACGCGGCGGTTGGCGGCATTACTGAAAGCGACATCAACCTCGCGGTCGCATCCAAGGCGGTGGTCATCGGATTCAACGTCCGTGCCGATCAGGCTGCGCGCAAGCTGGCCGAGTCCAACGGGATCGACATCCGCTACTACAACATCATCTACGACGCGGTCGATGAAGTGAAAGCGGCGATGAGCGGCATGCTCGCCCCCGAAAAGCGCGAAGAGACCATCGGCCTGGTGCAGATCCGCGAGATCTTCTCGGTCAGCCGGATCGGCAATATCGCCGGTTGCATGGTCACTGAGGGCGTGATTCGGCGCAGTTCGCGTATCCGTCTGCTGCGTGACTCAGTGGTCATCTGGACCGGCGAACTCGATTCGCTCAAGCGTTTCAAGGACGATGTTCGTGAGGTGCGCGATGGCTTCGAATGCGGCCTGACCCTCAAGAACCACAACGACATCAAGGTCGGCGACCAGCTCGAGGTTTTCGAGGTCAAGGAAGTCGCGCGGACGCTCTGAGCGAAGCAGGCAGCGAGCCTGATCGCCTGAGGGCGGTCGGCCCGCGCCGTGCGACGTTCAGGCGCATCCGGTGCGGGCAACAGGCGGTGGCAGCATGAACAGGCATTCGCGCAGTGGCGGTGATCGATCGGTCCGGGTGGCCGAGCAGATCCACCAGGAAATCGCGCAGATGATCGCCCGCGAGGTCAAGGATCCGCGCATTGGGATGGTCACGCTCACCTCGGTCGAGATCACGGCCGACTATGCCTATGCCACGATCCACTTCTCGGTGATGCCCGACGACGAAGTGACGCTTGCGCGCACGCTTGAGGGCTTGCGACGCAGCGCGGGTTTCATGCGCTCTCAGCTCGGTCGGCGAATCCGTATCCACACCAATCCCGAACTGCGATTCGTGCATGACGCGTCGGTCACGCGCGGGGTCGGGCTGTCCAGGCTGATCGATGAAGCCAATGCGGTTCGCGCACTCGACGACGAGCCTGGTCTGCGGCCGGCCTCTGACGAAGCGCCGCGGGGTGAACAATGAAGCGCGCGCGTCTGAACCTCGACGGCGTGCTGCTGCTCGACAAGCCGATCGGGCCAAGCTCCAACGATGCGCTGCAGCGCGCCCGACGCGCATTCAATGCTGCCAAGGCCGGCCATGGCGGCACGCTCGACCCGATGGCAAGCGGTCTGCTGCCGATTGCCTTTGGCGAAGCAACAAAGTTCCTGCACGATCTGCTCGACGCCGACAAGACTTACGAAGCCACTCTGTGTCTGGGTGTCACCACCGAGACCGGTGACGCCGAAGGGCAGACGACCGGCGAGCGGCCGGTGAGCTGCGACGATGCGGCGATCGACGCCGCTTGCAGGGCCTTTCTGGGCGACATCGAACAGGTGCCGCCGATGCATTCGGCGCTCAAGCGCGACGGCAAGCCGCTCTACGCCTATGCCCGCGAGGGCATCGTGCTCGAGCGCGAGGCACGTCCGGTCACCATCCATTCGATCGAGCTGACCGGCATCGATCGCGCTGACCCGCTGCGCCCGCGCGTGAGTCTGCGCACGCGGGTCAGCAAAGGCACCTACATCCGCACCCTGGCCGAGGATATCGGCGAGCGGCTCGGCTGCGGTGCCCACCTGGTCGCGTTGCGCCGCATTGCAGTCGGAAGGCTCTCGATCACCCACGCCTGCACGCCTGATGCGCTCGAGCAAATCGAGCCCGAAGCACGTATCGCCATGGTCGGCGCGGTCGACATGCTGCTGTCCGGTCTGCCGCCAGTCGCGCTCGCCGACTCGCTCGCCGACCGTTTCATCCAGGGGCAACGTCTGGTGCTCGACAATGTCAGTCGTGCCCCGCTTGCCAATGCACCGGCTGGTCCGGTGCGCGTGTATCGCGGCGATCGCCTGCTCGGTACGGCCCTTTTTGCGCCGCCGGGGCTGCTCGCCCCCCAGCGCGTCCTTGCAACCCATCACGACTGACCGACTCAAGCAGGAACATCTCTCATGCAGCCCATCCGCAACATCGCGATCATCGCCCACGTCGACCACGGAAAAACCACGCTGGTCGACCAGCTCCTCAGGCAGTCGGGAACCTTCCGTGCGCACCAGGCGCTCACCGAACGGGTCATGGACTCCAACGATCTCGAGAAGGAACGCGGGATCACGATCCTTGCCAAGAACTGCGCGATCGAGGTCGACGGTGCCCGCATCAACATTGTTGACACCCCGGGCCACGCCGACTTCGGTGGCGAAGTCGAGCGGGCGCTGTCGATGGTCGACTCGGTGCTGCTGGTGGTCGATGCGGTCGATGGTCCGATGCCACAGACCCGCTTCGTGACCCGCAAGGCGCTGGCGCTGGGTCTGAAGCCGATCGTTGTCGTCAACAAGATCGACCGCCCGGGCGCCCGTCCGCACTGGGTGATCGATCAGGTCTTTGAACTCTTCGACAAGCTCGGTGCCACCGACGAGCAGATGGACTTCCCGATCGTTTACTGCTCGGCGCTTGCCGGCTTTGCGGTCAATGAAATCGATGAACTCGACGCGCTGCCCAAGGCCGACAACGGCATGCCCCAGGGCACCATGCGCGCGCTCTACGACGCGATTCTGAAGTTTGTTCCGGTGCGCGCCGACGACATCAACGGTCCGCTTCAGATGCAGATCCTGTCCATCGACTGGAGCAGCTATGTCGGCCGGATCGGCGTGGGGCGGGTCAATCGCGGTCGCATCACCGCCGGCTCGCAGGTCGCGGTCGTCCACGGTCCGGGCGCCAAACCGGTGATGGGCAAGATCGGTCAGGTGCTGCGCTACAAGGGCCTTGAGCGGATTCCGATGGACGAGGCACTGGCCGGTGACATCGTGGCGATCACCGGTGTCGAGGGTATCGACATCGGCACGACGGTGTGTGCGTCCGATACGCCCGATGGCTTGCCGCTGCTCAAAGTCGACGAGCCGACCCTGACCATGGAGTTCATGGTCAACACCAGCCCGCTCGCCGGACGCGAAGGCAAGTACGTCACCAGCCGCCAGATCCGTGATCGCCTCGAGCGCGAACTGCAGCACAACGTCGCGCTGCGGGTCGAATTCCCCTCTGACAGCGATACCTTCGTGGTGTCAGGACGAGGCGAACTCCACCTCACCATCCTGCTCGAAAACATGCGCCGCGAAGGCTTCGAGATGGCGGTGTCGCGTCCGAAGCCGAAGGTGCGCCTCAACGCCGAAACCGGCGAGCGAGAAGAGCCCTATGAAACTCTGGTC
>CANKWX010000031.1 GCA_947487165.1 Burkholderiales bacterium | reverse complement strand
GCGTGCGGCATTGTCGAAGCGGTATTCGCTGAGTGCGGCGTCAACCGAGGCCTCGACCCGCTGCAGTTGCGAGCTGATCCAGCGGTCGACCGGTGTGAAGTACAGATAGCCGCCGGGCACGCACTGATCGGCCGTGTGGGGTGCATGACCGCAGTCGCGCCCTTCGGTCTGCATCAGCACGAATCGTGTGGCGTTCCAGAGCTTGTTGCAGAAATTACGGTAGCCCTCGCAGCGGTTGAGATCGAAGTTGAGCGTGCGCGCAAAGGTGGCCAGCGAGGCGAAGGTAAAGCGCACCGCATCGGCACCGTAGGCCGGAATGCCCGACGGGTAGCTCTTGCGGATTGATTTGGCAACGCGGGCTTTGTGATCCTCGCGAAGCAGACCGACCGTCGATTTCTCGAGCAGACGTTCAAGGGTGATGCCGTCGATAAGATCAAGCGGATCAATGGTGTTGCCCTTGGATTTCGACATCTTCTGGCCTTCGGCGTCGCGCACGATGGCATTGATGTAGACATCCCTGAACGGCACCTTGCCGGTGAAGAAGGTGGTCATCATCACCATCCGGGCGACCCAGAAGAAGATGATGTCAAAGCCGGTCACCAGCACCGACGAAGGCAGGTACCTCGCGAGGTCAGTCGACTGTTTTGGCCAGCCGAGCGACGAGAACGGCACCAGCGCCGACGAGAACCAGGTGTCGAGCACATCGGCATCGCGCACCAGCGCACCCTGCCAGCCGGCGCGCTCGGCCTGCTGGCGGGCACCGTCTTCATCGCGGGCGACGAACACCGTGCCGTCGTGAATCGCGGCGCCGGTGTCATCGGCCTTGTACCAGGCCGGAATCTGATGGCCCCACCAGAGCTGACGTGAGATGCACCAGTCCTGGATGTTGTTCATCCAGTGGTCATAGGTGCTGCGCCAGTGATCGGGGACAAACCGGACCTCGCCGTCGGCAACCACTTTCAGGCACACGTCGGCAATCGACTGGCCCGGAAAGAAGGTATTGCTGTGATCGCGCCGGCTCATCGCCACGAACCACTGATCGGTCAGCATCGGTTCGACGATCACCCCGGTGCGCGCCGAGCGCGGCACGGTGAGCTTGTGCGGCTTCTCACTCACCAGCAGCCCGGCGCTTCGAAGGTCTTCGAGGACTTTTGCGCGGGCATCGAAACGGTCGAGGCCCTGGTAGGCCGAGGGGGCGGCCTCCGAGATCGTGGCGGTCAGTGTCAGCACACTGATGGCCTGCAGGCCATGACGCTCCCCCACCTTGTAGTCGTTGAAGTCGTGAGCCGGCGTGATCTTGACGCAACCGGTACCGAAGGCCGGATCGACATAGTCGTCGGCAATGATCGGAATCTCGCGCCAGCCGGTGGCATCGGTCGAGCCGTTTGAGAGCGGCAAGCGAAGTCGCCTGCCGACCAGAGGGGCGTAACGCGGGTCATCGGGATGCACCGCGACTGCGGTGTCGCCCAGCATGGTCTCGGGGCGGGTGGTGGCCACGATCAGCGAGTCGACCACGACCGAGCGTGCCGGTTCATCGGCGGTGGCAGGCAGATTGATCGTGACCGCATCCCCGGCGAGCGGATAACGAATCTCCCAAATGCGGCCGTCTTCTTCTTCGCTGTCGACCTCCAGGTCGGAGACGGCGGTCTGCAGCGTCGGATCCCAGTTCACCAGTCGCTTGCCGCGATAGATCAGGCCCTGCTCGTGCAACTGCACGAAGACCTCGAGCACCGAGGCGCTCATCGCTGCATCCATGGTGAAGTAGCCGCCGCGCGTTTGTGCGGTATCGGCATAGTCCCAGTTGGCGGAGGTGCCAAGCCGACGCATCTGGCCGATGATGGTGTCGCCCGATTGCTGCTTCCATTGCCAGACGCGATCGAGGAAGGCCGCCCTGCCGAGGTCGTGGCGGGTTTTGCCCTCGGCCTGCAACTGACGCTCGACCACTACCTGCGTGGCAATGCCGGCATGGTCGGTGCCGACCACCCAGTTGGTGTCGGCCCCCTTCATGCGCTGCCATCGGATCAGCGTGTCCATCAGGGTCTGCTGGAAGGCATGCCCCATGTGGAGCGTGCCGGTGACATTCGGCGGTGGCAGCTGAATGCAGTAGCCGGCGCTGGTGTCAGCAGGCGCGTTGGTGTTGCCCGGGATCTGTGCTGCAGGCGGGTTGTGGAACAGGCCTCGTTCGTCCCAGACCGGATACCACCTCGCTTCGATGGCGGCGGGCTCGAAACTCTTGGCTAGCGCAGCGTCTGCCGCGTCGCGCGATGGCGGGGCGTTCATCGGATGGGAACCTGCAAAGAAGGCGGCGAAAGGAGCGGCATTATAGGAGACACGACAGTTTGGGACGCGCCGCGAGCGGGCTGCTGAGGGGGCTCAGGAACGAGCATCCGGTTTCTTCATGCGAACCCTGGCGATCTCGAGCGATACCGCCTCATCGATCGCGGCCTGCATGCGTTCGCGCAGCGACTCGTGCAGCCTGTGCGAGATCGTCTCGACCGCAGGCTCGAGCGCTGTCTGCAGGGCTTTGTTCAATTCAAGGTCCAGGATCGCGCCGATACGCTCGGCCAGATGTTCGCTGACCTGTTTGCGAACCCGTTCGGCGACCTCGTCCCAGTTGATGTCTCGCAAGGTCGCGGGAAGATTCTCGGCAGAGTAGGCCGGCACCTCGACGATCTCGGTCAGCATCGGAATCGCTTCGCTGCCGGGTTTCGGGGCGGTACTGCCTGGGTTGCTCATGACGGCGGTCTTTGGGGGAGGGGGTGAGTCGGAAACAGAATTGAATCGACAGCGAATTGAATCAACAGTAAAGGGGCGAGTGCAATCAGCGTTTTGCCTCAAGTGCGGCGATATCGTGGGTGGTGACCTGATAACCCCGGTCACGGTAAAAACGCCAGCGTTCGCGCCCGGGCTCACGATCGGCCTGATCGAGGCTAACGACTTCGATCAGCCTCTCGAAGCGGGCAAATCCGGTGGGAGTGGTCTGCCCCAGGTTGACCAGCACTTCGTGGCACGACACCTGATCGGCGGTGGTGCCGAGCAGCACTGGCGTTTCGGCTTCCAGCGGGTCACCGGTCATCACGTGCGGAATGAAATCAGTGGTGCTGAAGGACCACAAGGCCTGATCGAAGGCGCTCAGTATCGCCGCGTCGTCGGCGCAGACCAATACCCGCTGGCCGGTTCGATAGATCTTGCGCACCAGCCGGCAGCCATAGAGCAGCTTGTCTGAGGCGTTGAAATGGAAATCGACTCGGGTCAATGCCGCTGCCCTGAAATGCCCTGACCGGTGCCTGTGCGCGCTTTCGAGCCCAGTGATGGCCTCAGTGTCTTGCTCAGGACGCAGCGCGCGCGAGCACGAATTGCGTCAGCAGACCCACCGGCCGGCCGCTGGCGCCCTTTTGCGCACCGCTTTTCCAGGCCGTTCCGGCGATGTCGAGGTGCGCCCATTCATAGGATTTGGTAAATCGCGACAGGAAGCAGGCCGCAGTAATGGCGCCGCCTGCGCGACCCCCCACGTTGCCCATGTCAGCGAAGTTGGACTTCAGTCCTTCCTGATATTCGTCATCGAGAGGCATGCGCCAGCAAGTGTCGCCGGCCTCGCGTCCGCATCCGTCAAGCTCGCTGGCCAGCGTGTCGCTGCGGGTGAACAGACCACTGTGATGGTTGCCCAGGGCAATCACGCAGGCGCCGGTGAGGGTGGCGATATCGATGACCGCCGCCGGTTTGAAACGCTCGACATAGGTCAGTGCATCGCACAGGATCAGCCGGCCTTCGGCGTCGGTATTCAGCACTTCGATGGTCTGCCCGGACATGCTGGTCACGACGTCGCCGGGGCGGGTTGCTCGGCCCGAGGGCATGTTTTCGCAGGCCGGGATCACACCGATCAGATTGACCCGCGGACCGATCGCGGCAATGGCGCGCATCGTGCCGAGCACCGAGGCGGCGCCGCACATGTCGAACTTCATTTCGTCCATCTCGGGGGCCGGCTTGAGCGAGATGCCGCCAGTGTCGAAGGTGATGCCCTTGCCGACCAGCACGATCGGGGCCGACCTTGCGGCTGCGCCCTCATAGCGGATCACGATGAACTTAGGCGGCAGATCGGAGCCCTGAGCGACTGCCAGCAGCGAACCCATCTTGAGGCTTTCCATCTGCTTGCGCTCGAGCACTTCGACCTTCATGCCGAACTGCTTGCCGAGTTGTCGGGCGGTGTTGGCAAGGTACGCCGGTGTGCAGACATTGCCGGGAAGATTGCCCAGGTCGCGAGCCAGGTCGCTGCCATCGGACAAGGCGGTTGCAAGCTTTAGTGCGGCATTGATGGCGCTGGCATCGGCGCGTTCGCAGCCGATCGCGAGCGAGCCTGGACCGCGTGGCGCCGGGTCGGGTTTGCTCTTCATGGTGTCGAAGCGATAAGCCAGATCCCGGGCAACCATTGCCTGGGTGCGTGCCTTCCAACCTGCACCGCGGCCGGTGACCTCTGCGTCACCGAGCCACGAGACAGCATCGCGCGCGCCGGTACTTTGCAAGCTTCGCAGCGCCGAACGCAACGCGTCGGTGAAGGTTTTTTCAGACACCGGCCCGGCATCGCCGAGGCAAACCAGCAAAACCCGCTCGATGGCCCCCGAAAGTCCGACCAGCAGGGTCGAGCCCGCTTTGGCCGCAAGGTCGCCCCGGGCAATGGCTGCCGCGATGGCACCGCCGCTTGCGGCATCGATGGCTTTTCCTGATGCGGTCGGCTTGCCGCCGAGGACCGGGAGGATGGCGCATCCGGTGCGGGTCTTCTCGGGCGCGGTGGTCTTTGTGCTAAATTGCATCGAGGCGGTTCCTGGGCGGTTTGTCGGGGCCGAACCGGTCGATTATATGCGAGCCTTCCCAGCCGACGATGCTCTTCAAACAGGCACTTCGTCGTGACCTGATCAACCTGGCGGGCGCTGTCTTCGCAACGCTCTTCACGATCATGGTGACCACCACGCTGATCCGCCTGCTCGGGCGGGCGGCCTCCAATTTGGTGGCAACCGCCGACGTGTTGCCCCTGATCGCGTTCGCGGCGGTCAACTACATTCCGGTCTTGCTGATTCTCACGGTCTACATGACGGTGCTGGTTGCGCTGTCGAGGTCCTATCGCGACTCCGAGATGGTCATCTGGTTCGCCAGTGGCCAGTCGCTGACCGCCTGGATCAATCCTGTGTTTCGATTTGCCGCGCCGTTTATTGGCCTGATCGCGCTGGTGGGGCTTTTTGTCGGGCCCTGGGCCAGCCAGCAGGCTGACATCTATCAGCGTCGCTTCGAGCAGCGCGAAGATGTCTCGCGGGTGGCGCCCGGTCAGTTTCGCGAATCGGGCGGCAGCAATCGGGTGTTCTTCGTTGAGTCGATCAGTGCCGACCAGACGCAGGTGCGCAATGTGTTCGTCACCCAGTTCATCGACGGTCGGTTGACCGTGGTCGCCTCAACCGGCGGGCGGGTGGAAGTGCAATCTGATTCTCAGCGATTCCTGATTCTCGAGGATGGTCATCGGTGGGATGGTTTGTGGGGCGGCAACGAATATCGACTGATGGAGTTCGAGCGCTATGGCCTGCGGCTCGATGGTGGTGCCAGTGCCAAGGCGGATGCCTCCAACCGATTGATGTCGACCATGGCGCTCATCGCCGATCCGACGCCCTCGCATCTCGGTGAACTGATCTGGCGGGTTGGCTTGCCGCTGTCGGGGGTCACACTCACGCTGCTGGCGATTCCACTGGCCTTCGTCAATCCCCGGGTCGGGCAGTCGGTGAACATCATCCTGGCAGTGCTGATCTATGTCATCTACAGCAACGTGACCGGTCTGATGCAGGTCTGGGTGGCACAGGGGCGCATCTCGTTTGCGCTGGCGCTGATCGCCACCCACGCGGCGGTCCTGGCGATTGCGGGCTTTCTGTTCTGGCGTCGCACGACGCTTGTCCGTTTGATGCCTGCCTGGCTGCCGAGTCTGTCCTCGTTGCGATCAGCGCGAGCGTCGTCGGATGAGCCGTCCGGGCCCGCTGCGGGGTCCTCTCCATGACGCTGGTAGGCCGCTATCTGGCACGCGAGATCAGCCTTGGCGTGGTCTTCGTGCTCTTCGGTTTTCTTGGATTGTTCGCGTTTTTCGATCTTGTCGGCGAACTCGATGACCTCGGTCGTGGCGGCTATCGCATCCAGCATGCGTTGGCTTATGTTCTGCTGATTCTTCCCAGCCATGTCTATGAAATCATGCCGATTGCCGCGCTGATCGGCGCGATCTATGCGCTGGCGCAATTTGCCTCGCATTCCGAGTTTACGGCGATGCGGGCCGCCGGCATGGGCCGCAAGATTGCCCTGCGCGGTGTGCTGGTGGCGGGCATCATGTTCGCTTTGCTAACGGCGTTTTTCGGCGAGGTGGTTGCGCCGCCTGCCGAGCGGCTGGCACAAAGCATTCGCCTGACTGCCACCGGCGGGCGGATCAGCACCCAGTTTCGCTCCGGCATGTGGATCAAGGACACCGTTCGCAATGCGGCCGGCGAACCCGAGTATTTGCGCTTCGTGAACGTGGGGGAAATCCTGCCCGATGCCTCGCTCCAGCGCCTGCAGATCTTCGAGTTCGATGCCTTCTTCACGCTTCGATCGGTCATCCGTGCAAGCCACGCGGTATACGACGGCAAGTCGGGATGGCAGATTTCCGGCATCGAGGAGACTCGATTCATCGAGGGGCGCAGCGCAGATGGGCTGCGGACACTCGAGTCGAAGGTGATCCGCGAATCATCGCGCCTGTGGCCTTCCGAGATCGGTCCCGACATCGTTCGCGTTGCGATGGTCGAGCCCGAGCGCATGTCGCTGATCGGGCTGATTCAGTACACCCAGCATCTCTATGAGAATCGCCAGAATGCGCAACGCTACGAAATCGCACTCTGGAAAAAGATCATTTATCCGATGGCAGTGCTGGTCATGATGATGCTCGCGCTGCCCTTTGGTTATCTGCAGGTCAGGGCAGGCAGCATCGGCTACAAAGTGTTTTCCGGCATCATGCTGGGGGTGGTGTTTCATTTCATGAACGGTCTTTTTTCTCACCTTGGTCTTCTGAACACCTGGCCTGCCTGGGTATCAGTCAGCATTCCCAGCCTGGTGGCATTTGCCCTTGCGCTGGCCATGCTCGGCTGGGTTGGACGCATGCGATGAGCGCGGGCGATCTGACGGGGCTGGTTCTTTTTGGTCATGGCGCTCGAGATCCGCGCTGGGCTGACACGATGAAGGCCCTCGCCGATCGTATCGGTGCAATCAACCCCCAACTGCCGCTGCAGTTGGCCTTTCTCGAGTTCATGAGCCCCGATCTGTCGGCGGCTGTCGATGTCCTGGTGGCGCAGGGCGTTCGCACGATCGTGGTGGCGCCGGTGTTTCTGGCCGCCGGCGGTCACGTGCTGCGCGATCTTCCCGATCGACTCACCGCAATCGCCGAGCGCCATCCGGGTTTGCGGGTGACGGTCGAGCCGGCGCTCGGCAGCCATTTATCGGTGATTGACGCGATGGCCGGCATTTGCGTCGGCGCGTTGCAGGCCGCTAAAAAACCGGTGGACGAATGATGACGGTTTCGCTAGGATCGCTCACGTTCGGAATGCAGAATGTCATTCTGAAAAGAAATATTGAGGAGGAGGAGAGGTAGCAACGCTGCCAATTCAGGGCGCACGGTGACGTGCGCCTTTTTCTTTCTGGCCTCCTGCTTCAGGCCGCCTGTAAGATTTTCGCCTCATCATCATTCAATTTCCTGAATCCAATTTCCTGAAGGCTCGCGATGAAAAAGACGCTTTTTTCCTTCTTTGCCGGCGCCGGCCTGATGGCCTTGCAGGGCGCTGCCAGCGCGCAGGTGGTTCTTACGGTGTCGAGCTGGCTTGGTCCCAATCACACGCTGTCGCAGTCGCAGTCGAAATGGTGCGATGACGTGACCGCCGCAACCGCCTCCCGCGTGAAGTGCAATATTTTGCCCAAGCCGGTGGTGGCGCCGCCTGGCACCTTCGATGCCGTTCGCGACGGACTGGCCGATGTGTCGTACAGCGTGCATGGCTACACTCCGGGTCGTTATGTCTCCACCCAGGTGGTCGAGCTGCCCTTCATGGGCGATTCTGCAGAAGCCACCTCGGTGGCCTACCAGCGCATCTACGACAAGTCGCTTGCCAAGCTCGGCGAGCACAAAGGCCTGAAGGTGCTGGCGGTCTTCACGCATGGCCCGGGCATCGTCTACAACTCGAAGCGGCCGATCAATTCGCTGGCTGACATGCAGGGCCTGAAGTTTCGGGTCGGCGGTGGCATGGTCAATGAAGTCGGCAAGGCGATGGGTGTCAATGTCACGCTCAAGCCGGCTCCCGAATCCTACGAGCTGATGTCCTCGGGCGTGATGGATGGCGTGTTCTTTCCGGCTGAATCGATCGAGTCCTTCAAGCTCGAAAAGCTGGTGCGGTACAAGACGACTTTTCCCGGTGGCCTCTACAACACCAGCTTTGCCTTCGTCATGAACGAGGGTACCTGGAACAAGATTGCCAAAGCCGATCAGGAAGCAATCATGAAGCTGTCGGGTGAGACGGCGGCGCGTCAGTTCGGGCGCGGCTGGGATGCAGCCGATCGCCGAGGCAATGCGTTCATGCAGTCGAGCGGTGTCGTGCCGCAATCTGCGTCGAAGGCCTTTGTTGATGAGATCAAGGGCAAGACATCGAGCCTCGAAGCAAAGTGGATTGCCGATGCCAAAGCCAAGGGGCTGGCCAATCCTGAGCAGATCATCAAGGAATACCGCGCCGAAATCGCAAAACAGTAATCGCGCTGTCTGCCTTGCGTCTGCCTGATCGACTCTCTCGACTGCGTTCTGCCTTGCCGTGATCCGCACACTTGAAAAAGTGCTTGGATGGCTTGCCGCAGGCTGCCTGTTCGGCATGATGCTGCTGACTTTCCTTGACGTGATGGGGCGCAAGCTGTTCGATCACTCCCTGCCTGGCAGCCTTGAAGTGACCGAGTTGCTGATGCTAGGGCTGATTTTCGCCGGCTTGCCACTGACATCTCTGCGGGGCGAGCATGTGATTTTCGATCTGCTCGATCATTTCCTGCCGCAAGGACTGCAAGCCGCGCAGGGAGTCCTCTCGAACCTCATCTGCACAGCGCTTGTGGCTGGTGCCTCCTGGCTGGTGTTCGTTAGGGCGGCTCGGACCGGGGTCGACGGCGACACCACCGCGCAGTTTCTGTGGCCGATGGCGCCCTTTCAGTATGCGGTCGGTGCGCTGCTCGCGCTGACTGCGCTCATGCACCTGTTTCTGGCGATTCGCCCGCCGCCACCGCAGGCTGACGACCCGACCGCAGGCGCGGTCTGATCGTCATGGGGCACTGAATGCTCGCCACGCTTCTTGGTTTCGCGGGGATGTTCGCGCTGATGACCCTGCGCGTGCCGATCGCTTTCAGCATGGGCCTGGTCGGCCTGATCGGCATCGGTCTGGTGAGGTCGTGGCCAGCGGCTCTGGCCGCGAGCACCACCGAAATTCTCGATGTGGCCAAGTACACCCTGTCGGTCGTGCCGCTATTCGTGCTGATGGGCAACTTCGTGACCCGCGCGGGCATGTCGCGTGAGCTTTATGCCGCTGCTTACTCATTTATTGGGCATCGTCGCGGCGGGCTTGCCATGTCGACCGTTGCGGCTTGCGCAGGCTTTGGTGCGATCTGCGGCTCGTCGATTGCCACCACCGCCACCATGGCGCGCGTGGCCATGCCCGAGATGCGTCGCTTCAACTACCGTGACTCCTTTGCCGCAGGCTCGATTGCAGCCGGCGGGACCCTCGGCATCCTGATTCCGCCCTCGGTCATTATGGTGCTCTACGCGATCATGACCGAGCAGAGCATCGGTGCGCTCTTTGCCGCCGGTGTATTGCCTGGGCTGCTCGCCACCGGGTTTTACATCGCCGCTGCCGCGATCGCCACCGCCCGCAATCCTGCGCTCGGGCCGCCCGGTGAGCGCTCGAGCTGGGCCCAGCGCCTGCAGGCGATGCGCAATATCTGGGGCGTGCTGGTGCTCTTTGCGATTGTCATGGGCGGCATGTATGGCGGCTGGTTCACCCCGACCGAGGCAGCCGGTATCGGCGCGATGGGCGGCTTTCTCTTTGCGCTGGCGCGTGGCACCTTGACCGTGCCGGTGCTGGTCGACATCCTGGTGCAGTCTGCGCGAACCAGCGCGATGCTCTTTACCATCCTGATCGGTGCGTCGATCTTTGCCAGTTTTGCGAATTTCACGACCATGCCCCAGGACCTCAAGGACTTCGTCGAGCAGTTCCAGATCAACCCGATTCTCGTCATCGTGGCGATCTGCGCGGTCTATGTGATTCTCGGCACCGCGATGGAAGAGCTGTCGATGATTCTGCTGACTGTGCCGATCTTCTTTCCGCTGGTCACCCATCTGGGCTTCGATCCGATCTGGTTCGGCATTCTGATCGTGTGTGTGGTCGAGATCGGCATGATCAGCCCGCCGGTCGGGATGAATGTGTTTGTTTTGCGAAGCGTGCTGCCCGATGTGCCGACCGGCCAGATCTGGAAGGGCGTTATGCCTTTTCTGTTTGCCGACATCCTGCGCCTGGCGGTGCTGGTGGCGTTTCCGGCGATCACGCTTTGGCTGCCGAAAGCGCTTGGTTTGATGTGATTTTTTGCTGAGCGATTGCCGGGCGTGAATGCCCGATGCGTGTTTGTTTTGTCTTGGTCGATCCGCTATATTCAAACGCTTGATTGGGCCGATAGCTCAGCTGGGAGAGCGCCGCGTTCGCAATGCGGAGGTCGGGAGTTCGATCCTCCTTCGGTCCACCAATCACAAGCGCTCGGATCTTCTCCAGGCTTTCTCGGTCGAACAAGCTCAGGGCCCCGCTGGCGCTCAATGTCGATCTCGTGTTCACGCTCCCATCAATGTCACCTGAGCGCTGATCTGATTGCGCATCCACGGACCAAACCATGAAATTCGGCTACACCATTGTCTATGTGCCCGACGTGCTCGCATCGGTCGAATTCTTTGAGAAGGCCTTTGGATTGAGGCGGCGATTCGTTCACGAGTCGGGCGACTATGGCGAGCTGGATACCGGTGCGACAGTGCTGGCTTTTGCGACCCATGAGCTTGGTGCTGCCAATTTGCCAGGGGGCTATGTCAAGGCGAATCAGTCGGACACACCGCTTGGAATGGAAATTGCGCTGGTCACCGACAATGTGGCCGACGCGCATGCAAGGGCCATCGAGGCGGGCGCGGTGTCCATCAAAGCGCCGTTGGTGAAGCCGTGGGGGCAAACGGTGTCTTATGTCCGGTGTCCTGATGGAACCCTGATTGAAATTTGCTCCCCGGTTTCGAGCTGAGTCAAACCCGACAGGCTGCCTCGGGTTGACTGACGACCTGCTGAGCTCCCAGCGGCACGCCGGGCCCTCAGCCCCTCGCCACCTCGGTCCACGAGCCGGGCAGCGGTGTCGCCCGATTCTGATGCCGCCGAATTTCCAACTGGGCGATCTGGTTGCGATGCACTTCATCCGGGCCATCGGCCAGGCGCAGCAGGCGCGCAGTGGCATAGGCGCTGACAAGCCCGAGGTCGTTGTTGGTGCCGCCGCCCCCATGGGCCTGGATCGCCCAGTCGATCACCTTCCCTGGTGAACGTCGCTTGGCTGAAACCGACTTGCCGTCGTTGGTGTTATCCGCCTCGAGGCTGATAAAGACCCGCGTGCAAGCCTGCTGACTATGGCGACACGGGCTCGTCGGGCGGTGTTGAGGCCTTCTGCAGCAGCGCTACCACCACTGCCGCCGGAACGCCTGAGAGAGCGAGGCTGGCTGAATGTTCCCACCAGACCAAGAAGCCGGGGCGGTTCAGCACCCCCAGTGCCTCCATCAGTCCGCCCAACGCCCCGACGGCAAAGCAGCCGCCCAGCCCGGCCAGTGCGCCCAGAGCGGCCCGTCTGGGCCAGGCGGGTGGACGGGTGGCTCCGTGATACCAGGCGGCGAACAACAGCCCCGCCACCAAGGCGGGCGGCCCGCCCAAAAAGTAGGCGCCGGTTATAAAGAGATCGGCACTTCGAATAAGGTCCCCAATCCCAAGTGGCTCAGCCACTCGCGGTGGCATTGCTCGCAAGTTGCTCAAGAACGCGGCCAAGAACGCGGTCAAGAACGCGGGCACCATTATTACCATCAGCCCAACCCAAGGTCCGAGCCAGACAAAGCGCCACACCGTGCGCAAAGTAGCGCGTTGGCGCAGCACGGCGAGCAGCCGGTCCAGGCGCGGTCTGCGAGCCCGCACCGCGGCGAAGAGGTTCTGGCTCATACGGTTCTCCTGGCGGGGAGTGACTTCAGGCGGGGCAGGCCGCAGGCCCGCGGCGTGCGGCTGTCCAGCCGGCAGTGCCGTGCGTGCAATGTGGAACGTGTCGCTGCGGGTGGCGTCTGGCGAAAAGGCGAAGCACCCGTGGCGCCACCAGATCGAGGCCCAGGCGGCTGAGGGTGTGGCGATGCGCCACCACCCGAGGGTACAGGCGCCGCGTGACAGGGCGCATGAGCGGATGCGCGTGCCAACCAGGGCGCACCCACGGCGGCGTAGAGCAGCGCAATCGCATCCACGCCCCCGTGCCAATCGCCGAGGGCGTCGCGCGCATGCATGGCGCCCATCTCGGCGCTGCACAGGCCGCACTGGCCGTCGTAGTAGGCCGTCAGGAGCAGGGAGCTTCGAGTATTCATTACTTCCCTTTATTTCTGTAATTTCAGAATAAAACGAAACATATGGCCAAATAAATTGAGGCTCATGGCTTGCCCTTGCCGCGCAGGAGGGCCTGGGCCTTCGCGCCCAGCTTCATGATCTTCACCAGCGTCTCGGGCGGCAGGCGCAGCATTTCCTCCGTCCAGGCCGAGGTGGTCTCCATGAGCACCAGCGTCTCGTTGATCCGCTGCCGGGCAAGCGCGCTCTCGCGGGACAGCTCGGGGTGAGCCAGGCAGTCGCGCAGCGCCTGGATGGTGGGGTCGAACTCTCGCTGCTTGCGTTCCCTCACGATCGTGCGCAGCAATTCCCATACATCGCCTGACGTCTCGAAATGGTCGCGTCGGTCCCCCAGCAGGTGGACGATTCGGACCAGGCCCCAGCCTTGCAACTCGCGCAGCGAGGTGCTGACATTGGACCGCGCCGCACCCAACTGCTCGCACAACTCGTCGGCGTTCATGGGCCGGCCGGTGATGAACAGAAGCGCGTGAATCTGCGACATGGTGCGGTTCACGCCCCAGCGAGAACCCATCTCCCCCCAGTGCAGCACGAAGCGTTCAGTCACGGCCGGGAGGCGGGGCGTGGCGGATGCTTCGTCTGGGGAGGCGGCGGTGCGCGGGTTCATGATCGAAAGATACACTTTCATTAATTTCTGTCAATACAGAAAATAGAGAAATTTCTCTGGCTTCCATCAATGCTGCGTGTGGGCATTCAAGTAAGTTCCTTGGCGCCAAACCGCGTCCTCAAGGACGGCGCGAACGCACCGCTTCAAATTTGGGACGCGGGTTCGGTTCCGTAATCCTCCGCCAATCACAAGAGGCGGAAAATTGTCGAGCCCTTTTCTTCTTGCGGTTGAACGAGCTTCGCGCGCCGCCAGCCCTGGCCTTTGCGACCCATGAGCTTGGTGCATCCAATTTGCCAGGCGGTTATGTCAGGGCGAATCAGTCAGAAACCCCGCTGAGGATGGAAATTGTGCTGTTCACCGAAAATGTTGCTCAGGCGCATGCCGGGGCCATCGACGCAGGCGCGATGTCTATCAAGGAGCCGTCGTTAAAACCTTGGGGACAAACGGTCCCCTAGGTTCGCGGTTCTGACGGAACCCCGGTTGAAATTTACTCTCCGGTTTCAGGTTGAGCAGGTCGGAAAGCCGTCTTTAATCGTTGCCAATCTAATTAAAGAATAGTTTAATTTGATGGCGGGCGACTAAAGGCTGCTTTCAATGACACGCACCACTGGGACTTACTTGATTTCCACGACCTTGGGTGAGTCAGTGCGTGCATTCCTGCCTCATTCCTTGCCTCCGTCTGCTCCGGACCTGTCCCCCGCGGATTTCACCGACCTCAACCGGCAGGCCGAACTGGCGCTTGCGCGTTTGGCGGGTGTGTCAGGGCTGGTGCCATCGGTGGATTGGCTCTTGTACAGCGCCATCCGCAAAGAAGCCCTGCTCACGTCCCAGATCGAGGGCACGCAGGCCACACTGACCGACCTGTTCGATGAGGAAGCAGGATTCAAAGTCAGCAATACCGATGATGTGGAGGAGGTCACCAACTACCTCCGCGCTTTCCGCTGGACGCAGGATCAACTGCGCGACCCCCAAGGGCTGCCCATCAGCGTGCGACTATTGTGCGAGGCGCACCGGCGCCTGCTTGACGGGGTGCGCGGTGCAGGCAAGCAACCGGGCGAGTTGCGCCGCTCGCAGAACTGGGTGGGGGGCACGCGGCCAGGCAACGCGGTCTTCGTGCCACCGCCTCCGGAGCAGGTTTCTACTCTGCTGGCAGATCTGGAACGCTTCATTCATGAAGCGTCGACCGACTTGCCCCCGATGGTAAAGGTAGCGCTCATCCACGCGCAGTTTGAAACCATCCACCCCTTTCTCGACGGCAACGGACGCATTGGTCGACTGCTGATTGCTGCGCTGTTCGAGTATTGGGGATTGCTGTCTGAGCCATTGATGTATCTCAGTGGCTACTTGAAGCAACACCAATCTGAGTATTACCGTCGCCTGTCGGCCATCCGTACCGAGGGTGATTGGGAGTCTTGGGTCAGCTTCTTTCTCGAAGGTGTCGTGACCGCGGCTGTCGATGCGGAGAAAAACATCATTGCCGTCGCCAGCCTTGTTGCGACAGACCGCAGGCGCTTGCTGCAATCCGCCAAGGCAGGCCCGGCAAGCTACCGGCTGTTCGAGATGCTGCCGATGATGCCGCGCTTCACCATCGAACGCGTGCGCCAGCAACTCGACACCAGCTTCCCCACCGCGACCGCGGCAGTCAAGGTGCTGGAGGGCCTGGGTATTGCGGTGGAGATGACCGGGCAGAAAAAGAACCGGAGCTATAGCTACCAAGCCTACATTGAACTGCTGTCCGGTTGATGGAAACCCGCGAGTCCGCGGCGTTTCCTCACGATCTGCTTCGCCCTCAGTCCCTCGCCACCTCGGTCCACGAGCCGGGCAGCGGTGTCGCCCGATTCTGGTGCCGCCGAATTTCCAACTGGGCGATCTGGTTGCGATGCACTTCATCCGGGCCATCGGCCAGGCGCAGCAGGCGCGCAGTGGCGTAGGCGCTGGCCAGCCCGAGGTCGTTGTTGGTGCCCCCGCCACCATGGGCCTGGATCGCCCAGTCGATCACCTTGCAGGCCATGGCAGGCCCGGCCACCTTGATCATGGCGATCTGCGAACGCGCGGCCTTGTTGCCGACGGTGTCCATCATGTGAGCCGCCTGCAGCGTGAGCAGCCGGGCCTGGTCGATCGCGATGCGCGACTCGGCGATTCGCTCCGACCAGACATTGTTATTGATCACCGGCCCGCCAAAGGCCACGCGCTTCAAGCCCCGGTCGATCATCATCGACAAGGCCCGCTCGGCCAGACCGATCAGCCGCATGCAGTGATGAATGCGACCCGGCCCCAGGCGCCCCTGTGCAATCTCGAAGCCGCGACCCTCGCCGAGCAGCATGTTGGCGGCCGGCACCCGCACATTCTCGAAGACAACTTCTGAGGCGCGGTCGGGCACGCCGTAAAACCCGAAGACGCCGATCGGGCGAATCACCTTCACGCCTGGGGTGTTCATCGGCACCAGAATCATCGATTGCTGCTGATGCCGGTTAGGGTGGTTCGGGTCGGACTTGCCCATGAAGATCGCGATCCGGCAGCGCGGGTCGGTGGCATTGGTGGTGTACCACTTGTGACCGTTAACGATGTACTCATCGCCGTCGCGCCGGATCGATGACTCGATGTTGGTGGCGTCGCTCGAGGCCACCGCAGGCTCGGTCATCGCAAAGCACGAGCGGATTTCGCCGTCCAGAAGCGGTCTGAGCCAGCGCTCCTGCTGCTCGGGTGTGCCATAACGGGCGAGCACTTCCATGTTGCCGGTGTCGGGTGCTGAGCAGTTGAAGACTTCGGGTGCAAGGTGCGAGCGGCCCATCACTTCGCACAGTGGTGCGTAGTCCCAGTTACTCAGCCCTGCGCCATGTTCGGAGGCCGGCAAAAAGAGGTTCCACAGGCCTTCCTTGCGGGCCAGCGATTTGAGCGCCTCAACCACCGGATAGACCGACCAGGGGCCGAGCTCTTCGGCCTCGCGATAGAAGCGCTGTTCGTTCGGATAGATATGCGCATCCATGAAGGCCTCGATCTGGCTGCGCAGTTCGAGGACCTTGGGCGAGAAGTCGATCATCAGAGTCTCCTGCGGCACGAGAGGTGCCAAGCACAGCGGTTGAGCTTATGATCGATTTGCGCAGGCTGCACCCGCCGTGCCGCACTTTGTTGATGACGCTCAAACAGCGTGTCGAGAAATCGCCGGGTGAGCGTCCCAAGGTCGATATCGACAGTACAGCGAGTTTTGCATGTACTTTGAATGCCATGCTGAAGTACGACCGGATGGGCATCCACTCGTTTCTGATTCGCGGCTTCGATCCAGTCAATGATGTGAGCGAGTACGGGCGCGAACTCATTCCCAGGCTCAAGCTGGGCGCGCAGGAGATTGACGCAGGCTAGCCTGCGGGTTGATACGGTATGCTCCCGCCGGTCTTCGCTGCTGGCACCCTCTGCACCCTCGATGCCCCTTCCTCCCGCTGACGAGCCTGTGCTTCGTGCCGCGACCGGATCCGCGCGAGCACCTGATCGGACCATCGTCCTTCTGCTGGTCGTAGCGCTTTTCGGCGTGCTGCTGATTCGCCTCGGGCTCAACGCCCTTTTGCCGCTGGCCGACACGACAGAGGCGCGCTATGGCGAGATCGCGCGTGTCGGTGTTGCCCACGGCTACTGGCTGATGCCTCACTCATCGCCTGAGTTGCCTTTTTTTGCCAAGCCGCCGGCATCGACCTGGCTCGCGATGGTCTCGGCAAGCCTGCTTGGCGTGAGCGAATTTTCGCTGCGACTGCCCTCGCTGCTGACGATGGTGATCGTCATCGTCATCACCATGTGGCTTGCCGCCCGCGGCGGATCGATCACTCAGGTTGAGCCGCTGTTTGCCGCGCTGATCCTGGCGAGTGCGCCATTGGGCTTCATTGCCGCTGGTGCGGTCATGACCGACGCAGTGCAGTGCCTGGCGGTCACGGTGGCGATGGCTTGCGCAACAAAGCTCATCACGGCGAGACCTGATCGCCGCGCCCATTGGCGCAACAGTTTCTGGGCGGCGGTTGGCCTGGGCACGCTCGCCAAGGGGCTGGCCACCGTGGCCCTGATCGCGTTTCCGATCTTTCTTTACGGACTGGCCCTGCGGGCACCCTGGCAGACCTGGCGGCTGTTTTTCTCGATCCGTGCACTGGCGCTGGCGATGCTGCTCGCGTTGCCCTGGTATCTGCTCGCCGAGGTCTATTACCCGGGGTTCCTGAGCTATTTCATCGTCGGTGAGCATTTCATGCGCTTCATCGAACCGGGCTGGAAGGGTGATCGCTACGGCTCGGCACATATCGAGCCGATCGGCATGATCTGGGCCTTTACCGTGATGTCGCTCGGCCCCTGGTTGCTGGCCTGGCTGATGCCTCGTGGCGCAAGCGCTTCCGACGATGCCGGCCTGGCTGCCCCTGCGCCGCCGGGTCGGTTATGGTGGTGGTGTTGGACGCTCGCGCCGCTGCTCATGTTCACCTTCGCCCGAAACATCATCTGGACCTACTGCCTGACCGCGATCGCGCCGTTCGCCCTGCTGCTGGCGCCGCGCCTGGCGACGTTGTCGGGCTCGCGCCTTCGGGTCGCGGCCGTCGGAGGGCTGATATGGGTCGCAGTTTTGGCGGCGATCGCTCCGGTGATGTTCAGCCGGCTGAATGCCGGTTCAGCCCGTTATCTGATGGCGCAGGTCGATCGAATCGATCCTGCCGGCAAACTGCCACTGAGCGTGCCCGGCAGCCTGAGGTTTTCGGGGAAGTTCTATTCACGCGGCCGTGCCTGTATCGGCAATGATCCGGTGTCCGAGGCTGCCTGCTATGCACGCGGCGATGGGCTGCGGATCATTGCCAATAGTCTGGTCGGACCGCAGCTTGCAGCCGGTCTGATCGAGGTCCTGATGGCTCATGACAACTACACGCTGGTGCGCCCGGTCGCGTCGGCTCAGGGGGCGCGTTGAAGCCGGGCATTACCCATCCGATGACATCGGGCGAACCGCTGGCCGCATCCGGGCGCGACCTGACCGTGTCGGATGCGCCGCGCCTGCCGATTCTTGCCCGCGGCCCGGATGCGCTGCTGTCGGTGGTGGTGCCGGTTTATAACGAGGCGCAGGTCATCGGCGATTTTCTCGGCGCATTGCAGCAGTTTCTCGGCGCCCTCGATCTGCGCTGGGAAGTGGTGGTGGTCGATGACGGCAGCACCGACGGCAGCCCGGCGCTGGCCCTGGCCGCTTCGCGCAGCCAGGCGGTGAGGGTGGTTCGTCTGTCGCGCAACTTCGGCAAGGAAGCCGCAATGACTGCCGGCCTGCAGATCGCCTCGGGTGATGCGGTCGTGATCATGGATGCCGACTTCCAGCATCCTCTGGAAACACTGCCAGTCTTCATTGCCCGCTGGCGCGAGGGTTATGACATGGTCTATGGCGTGCGGCACGATCCCGAGCCCGAGACCTTGGGCAAGCGCTTGCTTCGGTGGGCCTTTCACAAGTTCGTCGGGCGCGAGGACCGGATTGTCCTGCCGCGTGGCGCCGGCGACTTCCGCCTGCTTGATCGCAAGGTGGTCGATGCGCTCAATCGCTTTCCCGAACGCGAACGCATGATGAAGGGCCTGTTTGCCCTGCTCGGATTCAGGCAGATCGGCGAGTTTTTTGAAGTGGCGCCGCGCGCCGCCGGCACCTCGCAGTTCGGGGCGCGCAAGCTGGTCAAGCTCGCGGCCACCGGCGTGACCTCGTTTTCGGCGCTGCCGCTGCAGATCTTCGGGGTGGCCGGCATCATCGTGTCGATCTTTGCCTTTGGCTATGCCGGCTGGATCATCTTCGAGGCTTTGTTTCTCGGGCAGACGATCGGCGGCTTTGCCACGCTTGCGGCAGGCATCATGATTTTCGGCGGACTGCAGATGCTGTCGGTGGCGGCGCTCGGCGCTTACATCAGCCGCATCTACCGTGAGGTCAAAGGGCGTCCGCTCTACCTCGTCGACCGCATTGACGAAGGGCTCGCACCGCCGACCCGGGACGACGCCTGATCGGGCCTGCCATGCGAGTGCGGCGATTGGCGATCTGCGCAGACGATTTCGCGCTCTCCGAGCCGGTGAGCCGGGGCATCCTCGATCTGGCCGCCAAAGGTCGACTGACCGCGATCGCGGCGATGACCGCCGGTGCACGCTGGCCGCAAGCCTGGCAGCACCTGCACGATATTCCTGAGGGCGTGGCTCTCGGTTTGCATTTGAATTTCGTTGAAGGCGTCGGTCTGGCCGATGGCAGGCCCTTGCCCGGTGCGGCGTTTCTTGCCGCGCGTGCGGCCACGTTCTCGATGCCTCGACAGGCGCTTGCCCGAGAAATCGCGGCCCAATGGCAGGCCTTCGAGGATCTGGCCGGACGTGCGCCGGATTTCGTCGACAGCCACCAGCATGTCCATGTCTTGCCGCCCTTGCGAGAACTTGTTCTCGATGCGGTGGGGCGACACGGCGGCGGCATCGTCGTGCGAAATCTTTTTCCGGCCTTCGGTCCTCGCAACTCGGCAGCCAAACGACTGGCCTTGCGTCTGCTGGGTGCGCCTGCACTCGCCAGGCGACTCGGCGCAGCAGGGCTTGCGGCCAATGCTGCGTTTGGCGGTCTGCAGGACTTCACTGACGGTGATGGCATCCCGGCGGATTGGCGGGCCATGCTCGGCGTGTTGCCCGATGGCGCACTGATCGCCTGTCATCCCGCCAACGGCCTCGATCCGAGTGATCCGATCGGCGCCTTCAGGCAGGCAGAGTTTGACTGGCTGGGGTCGCCAGCGTTTGCACAAGCCTGCCGCGATGCCGGTATTGCGCTGGCACGCCCCGGCGCGCCGCTGACAGCGTCCTGACCCGCTGACCCACGGCGACCTGAGCCGATCCCGGTTGCTCAGTGGTCAAGGCTGCGTCTGACCGCCCGGTGATGATCACCACGCCCGGCCCGACCCACCAGCACCAGCGTGGGCGGCTGCGACAGCAGCTCGCGTGCGGCGTGCTGCAGTTCGGTCTCGCCGATCGCCATCGTCGTGGCAACCCGTTCAAGCGGCGACAGCACGCGGCCATGAACCAGCAGGTCACGCGCCACGGTTTCTGCCAAATCCATCGGTCGTTCGAGGCTGCGGGCCAGATGCGTGGCCTGCTGATTGCGGGTGCGCTCGAGATCTTCCGGCGTGATACGACGGGTCAGCTCGCTGATCTCGCTGCAGACCACCTCGAAAAAGAGCCGCAGATTGCGCGGCGCCACACCGGCGGTCACCTGCAGCAGGCCACAGTCCTCATGGCCTTCGGTCCAGGCGTCGATCTGATAGGCCAGACCATGACGTTCACGGACCGCCTGAAAGAGCGGCGAGGACATGCCGCCGCCCAGCAACTCGCCCAGCAGTTCATAGACCGGAAAGCTCGGATCGCTGCGCGCCGGCGCCGGCCAGCCGAGCGCCACTGAGGTCTGCTCATAGTCGTCGTCGACATGCCGGAAGCCGCCGACATAGCGCACCGCTTCGCGCTGCGCGCGTTTGCCCTGCGGCATTTCGCCGAAGCGCTTTTCCACCTCGTCGGCGAAGCGCTTGTGATCGATATCGCCGACCGCCGAGATCACGGTGTTGCTGGCGAAATAGTGCGCGCCCAGGTATTGGCGGAAATCGTCGCGTCCAACGCGTTTCACGAAACGGGCATTGCCCAGGATCGGCCGTCCGAACGCCTGTTTGGGATAGGCGCGCAGATCGAATTCATCCTGGGCGATCGACTCGGGGTCATCGTTGGCTTCCCCGATTTCCTGCAGGATCACCTGTCGCTCGCGCTCGATCTCGTCGGGCGGGAAGGTCGATCGCAGCACCACATCGGCCAGGACATCGAGCGCCACCGGCATATGCTCGGCGAGCAGCACAGTATGAAAGGCGGTGTGGTCCTTGGCGGTGTAGGCATTCATCATCGCGCCGACCCGCTCGATTTCAAGCGAGATACGCCTGGCATCGCGCGTGGCAGTGCCTTTGAAAGCCATGTGTTCGAGAAAGTGCGAGATGCCGTTGAGCTCGGCCGGCTCGTCGCGCGACCCGACCCTGACAAAGGTGCCGACCGCCGCGGTGCGAAACCCGGGCAGCCTCACCGAGGCGATTGTCAGTCCATTGGGCAGGACACGGGTTTGAAGATCCATCATTGGCGGCGAGTCTACACGCCGCCACAGCCCGAGTTGTCCTGCGCCCCGTCACCGGTGTCGGGCGAGCGCCGAGCGGCTATGATTCAACGATGCCAAGCTCCCGCTCTCTTTTTATCGATCGCCGCGACAGCCGATCCGCCAGTCTGCTGGCCGTGATCGGCGTGGTCTGCCTGATCGCGCTGCTGATTGCACTGGTCTCGCAGCATGGCTTCGGCATCGAGCCTTGCGCCTGGTGTGTGATGCAGCGGGTGGTGGTCATCGCGATCATCGTGGTCGCTTTCGTCGGTGCGCTGACTGCGCGTGGCCTGCCGCGGCTTGGCCCCATCGTCGCGGCGCTCCTGTTGCTCGCCCTCTCGACCGGCGGCGTGCTCGCCGCCTGGTATCAGCACACCGTGGCGGCCAAGACCCTGTCGTGCGCCTTTACCTGGGCCGACCGGACCCTCATGGCATGGCAGCTCGATTCGATCTGGCCGGCGATGTTCCGGGTGGGGGCAACTTGCGCCGATGCGGCGTCAGCCCGTCTGGCGGGTCTGGCCTTCGAAGTCTGGAGCGGTGCGCTCTTCGTGATCGTGGCGGTGGCAGCGCTTGCGGTGATCGTGAGGGTCGTGCGGTCTGCTCGCCGTTGAGGTCGGTCAATACACCGCAGGAAACCCGCGGGATGTGGTTGGGTCTGCTCGGCGTGGCGGTGTTTGCGGTCACCTTGCCCATGACCCGGCTGGCCACCGGCACCGCTGATGCCCCCCAGCTCTCGCCCTGGTTTGTCACCTTTGGCCGCGCGACACTGGCCGGTGCGCTGTCGATCATTTTTTTGCTGGTGACCCGCTCGCCCTGGCCCACCGCGACTCAGCGCCGCTCGCTTGCGCTGGCGGTGCTCGGCAATGCGCTGGGTTTTCCGCTGCTGCTTGGCTTTGCGCTGCGCCATGTCAGCTCCGGCCATGCCGCCGTGGTGATCGCGCTGCTGCCACTGGTGACTGCGGCGGTGGCGGCCTGGGTCATGCATCAGCGCGCCCGGCTGGGTTTCTGGCTGTGTGCTGCCGCAGGCGCTGCGCTGGTGATGGTCTATTCGCTGGTTCGTGCGCAGCAGCACGGCAGCGGTTTTGCCTTGCAATGGGCGGATCTCCTGCTGATCGGCGCGGTGTTGGCCGCAGCGCTCGGCTATGTGTTCGGCGCACTGGTCACGCCGGCGCTGGGTGCCGAACGGGTGATCTGCTGGATTTGCGTGATGGCCTTGCCGATCACGCTGCCGGGCGCATTGCTCACCTGGCCCGAGCACAGCGTTGCGCCGCAGGCCTGGCTGGGGCTGCTCTATGTCGGTATTTTCTCGATGTGGGCCGGCTTTTTTGCCTGGTATCGCGGGCTGGCGATCGGCGGCGCTCTCAAGGTCAGTCAGACCCAGTTGCTGCAGCCCTTCCTGAGCATCCTGGCGGCGGTGCCGATTCTGGGCGAACCGCTGCAGGCGATGACCGTTGGCTTTGCGCTGGCGGTGGTGGCCACGGTGTTTATTGGCAAGCGCCTGGCCTGACTGAGGCGAGTTGTTGAGGCGAGTTGCTGCGAAAAATATTTTTCTGAAGGAGACCTGCGATGAATCTGGATCAACGACTCGAAGCGCTCGGCATCGTGCTGCCGCCCGCGCCGCGCCCGATTGGCAACTATGTGCCCGGCGTTGTCGCCGGCGGCCTGCTCTTCATGTCGGGCGTCGGCCCGCGCCATCCCGATGGCACTTCGATTACCGGCAAGCTCGGCGTCGATCTCGATGTCGAGCAGGGGCGGGCGGCTGCGCGCCTGGTCGCAATCAACATGCTCGCCAACATCCGCGCTGTGCTGGGCTCGCTCGATCGTGTCGATCGGGTGGTCAAGACGCTCGGCATGGTCAACTGCGCACCCGACTTCGGGCTGCAGCCCAAGGTCATTGACGGCTTCTCAAACGTGTTCGTCGAACTCTTTGGCGAGGAGCGCGGGCGCGGCGCGCGTTCGGCGGTGGGTATGCCGGCGCTGCCATCGCAGATTGCGGTCGAGGTCGAGATGGTGCTGCAGGTCAGGGGCTGAGCCCTGCGTCTCAGACCGACTGTCTGAGACGACGCTTGCGCGCAGGGGTTGCGACCGGTTCGAGCGACCGCGCAATCGCGGCGACCGCATCGAATTCGACTCCGCGAGCGGTGCTCTGTCTGGCCACCATGGCTATCGTTCGCCTGGGTGCGGGCGCGGCAATCGGGCGCGCAATCACAGTGGTCTGGTTCAGTGCCCCCGATCGGATCGCCATCTCGGGCAGCAGGCCGAAGCCCAGGCCTTCTTCGACCATCTGGACCAGGGTTGAGACGCTGCTTGCCTCGAGCCCGCCCGGGTTGGCCCGCTCGCCCAGACCACAGCCTGTCAGGGTATGGGTGCGCAGACAGTGGCCCTCTTCCATCAGCAGCATGCGCTTCGGATCGAGCTGCTCGACCCGCGGGCGAACGAGGCGCGCTGCGGCATCGCCGGCGAGAGCGATCAGCCAGAGTTCTTCGTCGAAGAGGGTGGCAAGCTTCAGGCCATCGGTGTCGTAGGGCAGGGCAATCAGCGCGAAATCGAGATCGCCGCCCCGCACCTGCTCAAGCAGCCGGCTGGTCTGGTCTTCGCGCAAGGCGATCCGCAGAGAGGGATGTCGCTCGCGACTGATGCGCAGCAGCGGCGGCAGCAGATAAGGGGCGATGGTCGGGATTGCGCCCAGCCGAAGCAGCCCGGTCATCGGTCTGCCAGCTTGCGCTGCATGCTCGACCAGATCCTTCGCCATCGAGATCAGACTGCGCGCGCGATCGACGACCGCCTCGCCCACCGGCGTCATGCGCACTGTATGGCGGTCGCGCTCGACAAGGCTTGCGTCGAGCAGTCGCTCGAGCTCCTGGATGCCACCCGAGAGCGTTGACTGCGTGACATGGCAGGCCGCGGCCGCCTGCGTGAAGTTGAGCGACTCGGAGACGGCGATCAGATAAGAGAGCTGTCGAAGCGAAGGCAGAAGACTCATGGCGCCGGGTGATGCGTAATGGGTAATGGGTGATCGTCATCCATCGGAATTTCCGATTATAACTATCGTTATTATCTGTTGGATCGATTTTTCTGCAGGCCTCAGCATCGGCTTGTCCCATCCGGGAACCCTCCTTCAACCCAGCAGAGGCATCAGCCATGAGCAAGACTTCAAGCCCGTCGGGCAGCATCACGATCAGGAACCTCGAGTCGGCCTTCGCCGGCGAGTCGATGGCCCACATCAAGTACCGTTACTTTGCGAAACTGGCCAGAAAGGCCGGAGATGAGGCGACTGCAGCCATCTTTGAAGCCACCGCCGAACAGGAGGTCCAACACGCATTCGGGCATCTCGATCTGCTCTATCCGGCAGCGTCACTCACGCCGTCGCGTGCCCTCGAGATCGCGATCGAAGGCGAGACCCATGAATACACCGAGATGTATCCGAGCTTTCGGCATCTCGCGGTCGAAGAGGGAAACAACCAGGCGGTGGCAGAATTCGACGACCAGATCGCTGAAAGCCGTGAGCATGCGCAGGCGTTCAGGTCGGTGCTGCAGACTGCGGCCAAGCGCTTTGCGGCGCTCGCGCGAGTCGAAGAACGGCATGCCGACCATTATCGGCAAGCCCTTGCTTCCGCCAATTCAAAAAAGGAATCAGCATGAAAACCTATCTTTGCGTGGTGTGCGGTTTTGTCTATGACGAGACCACCGGTCTTCCCGATGAAGGCATCGCCGCCGGAACGCTGTGGGTCGATGTGCCCGACAGCTGGGCCTGTCCAGAATGCGGCGTCGGCAAGGCAGATTTCGAGATGGTCGAGGTCTGAGGCGGTCGCGCTGAATCGAGCGAGCGCGTAACATCCTCCCGGCTGTTTGCCATCATCCAACCAGAGAGGGTTCCTCATGAAACGTCTGATCCTTATTGCTGCTTTGTTCTCGTTCGCTGCTGCCGCACAGGCTCAGGGCGCCAGCTGCTCCACGACCTCTGCCGAAAAGAAGCTGGCCGGCGCTGCCAAGAACAGCTTCATGAAGAAGTGCGAAAAGGACGCCAAGTCGACTTGCACCATGCAGGCGGACGAAAAGAAAATTTACGGCGCTGCCAAAAACAGCTTCGTCAAGAAGTGCACGAAAGACGCGGTCGCCGGCTGATTCGACCGTGATGGAAAAAGACGAGATGGGCCTGTCCTTGCCTGAGGATGGGTTGCTTGAGTCGATGGGTTTCGTGCAGGTGCTGTCGACCGACCGCAAGCTTGGTGTGGTGCGCGCTGAGTTCGAGGCGATGAAGCGCTTCTGTCATACCGATGGCACGATCGTGCAGGGCGGCTTCATCAGCGGTTGGCTTGACTTCACCATGGCCCAGGCGGTCATCGTCCGAGCGGCTGAGCCGGTCGGCGTGGCCAGCCTGGAGCTGAAAGTGAGTTTCCTGCAGCGTGTCGCGCCAGGGCGGGTGATTGCGGAGGGCCGAGTCCTGCGCATGGGCCGACGCGTTGCCTTTCTGGAGGCGAGCCTTTTCGATACCGCGGGTGCGCTGCTCGCCACCGCGACCTCAACGGCGCTGCTGACCGCGCGTTGAGTTGATGTGACTGTCGGAGTCAACGCGACGTCTGCGCTCTGAACGCCGCCGTCGTGCACAGTCCAATGAATTCCGCCGCCGATTCCGCTTCAAACCCGGCACCGGTGCCGATCGGCTTGTGCCACCCACCTCCATGAATGGGACCGTGCGCCTTGGACGGTTCGTGTTCCGCGCAGCGCGCCGTCGCGTGGTGGTTACCTATGGCTCGTCCCGGCCAGAAGCGGGCGGTCGCGAACGACAGGTTCTGGGTAGTCCACTCAGCATGACCAACGACGCGTCGTTAGTGCGTCGGTATTGCGTCGTTGCACTTCGCCCGACTATTCTGTATTGACTGTTAACCGGATAACAGGTAATTATTTCTTCATGTCAATTCAGTCGTTCGCCTGCTCCGACACAGAGAGCCTGTTCACGACAGGCAAGTGTCGCCGGTTCGTCAACATTAAGAGCGTGGCCGAGCGTAAATTGGCTCAACTCGACGCGGCACCTTCCGTGAGTTTCATGAAGGCCCCACCAGGGAACGACCTGAAGGAATACGACGGCGCCTGGCATGTGCGAATCAACGACCAGTGGCGGCTGAGCTTCAAGTGGGGTGAGAGCGGTCCCTATGACGTGCTCATTGAAGATCCACACTGACCCAAGCCCGACTGGCTTCGAATCCTGAACAGCATTGGAGTGCATCATGTTCAAGAACGGTATGCGTCCTGTCCACCCTGGCGAAATCTTGCTGGAGGACTACATCAAGCCTATGGGCGTCAGCGTGCGCGCCGTGGCCATCGCCCTGCACGTGCCTTACTCGCGCCTCAGTGAGATCACCAAGGGCGAGCGCGGTGTGTCGGCTGATACGGCCCTGCGCCTGGAGCGCTACTTCGGCAGTGAGGCCAAGGGCTGGCTGAACCTTCAGGCAGCTTACGAGTTGCGAGTGGCCGAGATCGAGAGCGGCAAAACCATCGCTAAAGAGATCAAGCCGCTTGCGCTGGTTGCTTGATCCACTCCAGCAGGGTCACCTCGATCGACTGCAGCCGGCCAGGAGCGGTCATACGATCGGTTGGAAATTCGACGTGCGGATGACCGGTTTCAAAGTGCAGCCGCCATCGGTTCGCCGATCGGGCGATGTTTTTCGGCCTGTACGCAACCGGGCTGAGTCCCTGAAGGCCGAGCTAGATGCGCACGGTCTTGTTAACTGGCATGCCGGATGCTTGGTAGTCACTAGTTCGGCAGCAAAACACAAAGCATCTATATATTGCTACAATGCAATACATGAATGCTGTCCAGGTCGCCCGCGCTAAGGAAGTCCGCGATGATGGCTCGATCGTCGAAATCATCATCTGGGAGCTTCCGGAGCCGCTGCCGCCCAGCACGCATCGATACAAGTACCGGCTGTTCTTCGGCGAGTCCGGCATTACCCGTGTGCGCTACGACAACGAGCGAGGCAAGGGCGATCATCGTCACGTAGGTGATCGCGAGTACCAGTACAAATTCAACTCTGTGGAACAACTGCTCGCGGACTTTCAGTTCGACGTCGAGCGCTGGGAGTCGTCATGAAGGCCATCATCGAAGTGTCTAGCAAAGGCTCGGTTTTCCAGACGGCAGCCGCCCAGGTCAAGGCCGCCCGAAAGGGGCATGTGCCCGACTTCCATCTAAGTTTTCAGTCTGCGCGTTCGCTGTTTGCAGAACTCACGCCCGCACGGCTCGACCTGCTCGACACACTTCGCCGCGTTGGCCCGTGCAGCGTATATGCCTTGGCGAAGGCTGCTGAGCGCAACTACTCCAACGTGCACACAGATGTGGCGCGCATGGAGGAGTTGGGGCTGGTCGAACGCACCGACGAGGGCGACATTCTGGTCCCGTTCGAGTCAGTTGAAATTGTCGTTCCTCTGGCCCGCGCCGTTGCCTGAGCAAGGGGCTCGAAGCGATCTGCGAATCGCCGTTTACTGAGTGGACCAGCCACTCGACTTGAAACGAGCCAGCGTCAGCTAAGGGTCGGATCCGGGTCTTCGAGCCGCGCGCTTAATCGACCGCTTTCCCACATCAAGCTGACATTTACCCGGCAGGGGTCTTTGGGGCAGCAGCAGCCGATTTCCTTCACAGCCCCTCAACGGGCCATCTCGGTGGCCAATCCGGGACGCCAGTCAGACGCCTCAGCGTGCCCCCATCCGTCGCAGTGCGGTGGTGGCGGCGCTGCCACTGAGCCGCCGCTGTCGCGGCTCCATGCGGCATTCATGCAGCGGCAGGATGCGCCCATCCTCGGTACGGGTCTCGAGTTTGACGGTAAAGCCCCACAGTTCGGCAAGGTGCCTGACCACACGTTCGCATTCGGGCGCAAGCGGGCGCCGCGCATGCTGGAAATGGTGCAGCGTGAGCGATCGGTCGCCTTCGAGGTCGACCGACACTACCTGAATATCGGGGTCGCGCTCGGCCAGCGAATACTGCCGTGCGAGCGACTCGCGAACCAGCTTGTAGCCTTCGTCGTTGTGAATCGCGCCGATACGCCGCGTCGATTCGGCGTCGTCGTCAACCAGACAGAACATCCGGAAATCGCGAATCAGCTTGGGCGACAGGAACTGCGCGATGAAGCTTTCATCCTTGAAGTTGCGCATCGCAAAGTCGAGGGTCTTGTGCCAGTCGCTGCCCGCGATGTCGGGGAACCAACGGCGGTCTTCCTCGGTCGGCGATTCGCAGATACGCCGGATATCGCGAAACATTGCAAAGCCCAGCGCATAAGGATTGATGCCGTTGTAGCGCGGGCTGTCGAAGTTGGGTTGGGTCAGCACATTGGTGTGTGATCCCAGCACTTCGAACATGAAGGCGTCGCTCACCCGGCCTTCATCGTAGAGCGTCTGCAGGATGGTGTAGTGCCAGAAGGTCGCCCAGCCTTCGTTCATGACCTGGGTCTGGCGCTGCGGATAGAAGTATTGCGAGATCTTGCGCACGATGCGGGCCAGCTCGCGCTGCCAGGGCTCAAGCAGCGGGGCGTGCTTCTCGACGAAATAGAGCAGGTTTTCCTGCGGTTCTGCCGGAAAGGCTCGGGGTGCCTCGGCGGCATCGTCGCGCAGGCCGCGCGGCAGGGTGCGCCACAGGTCGTTGACCTGCTGCTGCAGATGGATTTCGCGATCTTTCAGGCGCGCCTGCTCCTGGGCGAGCGATCGCTTGTTGGGGCGCTTGTAGCGGTCGACGCCATGGCTCGAGAGCGCATGGCAGGCATCGAGCACCCGTTCGACTTCGACTTCGCCATAGCGCTGCTCGCAATCCGCGACAAAGCGCTTGGCAAAGACCAGATAGTCGATGATCGAGTCGGCATGCGTCCAGGTTCGAAAAAGATAATTTCCCTTGAAAAAGGAGTTGTGCCCGTAGCAGGCATGCGCAATCACCAGCGCCTGCATTGGCAGGGTGTTTTCTTCCATGAGGTAGGCGATGCACGGATCGGAATTGATCACGATCTCGTAGGCCAGCCCCATGTGCCCCCGACGATAGGTCTGCTCGGTTGAAAGATAGTGCTTGCCGTAGGACCAGTGGGTATAGCCGACCGGCATGCCGTGCGATGAATAGGCATCCATCATCTGCTCGGCGCTGATCACCTCGATCTGATTGGCATAGGTGTCCAGGCCATAGGCCTGCGCAACACGGGCAATTTCACGGTCGTATTGCGCAATCGACTCGAAGGTCCATTCGGAGCCGCCCGGCAGCATCGGCCCGCTGCGACGCGGGACGGACGGGTTGCTTCTGGATTGGGAGGAGGCAAAGTCGGTCATCAGGCAGCCATCCTTTCCTTGCGGGCAAAGAGTTCACGCAGCACCGGATAGACATCGGCGCGGCCGAGGATGCGACCCAGCGCCATGTTGCGCGAGGCGCCACGGGCCAGTTCGTATTGCTCCCAGAGCGATTGCGGTTGCGCCGAATCGATCTCGACATAGCTGAAGTACTGCACACGAGGCAGCAGCTCGTTCACCAGCAGTTCGTGGCATTTCGGGCAGTCGCTTTCCCAGTTGTCGCCGTCCGACGCCTGCGCCACATAGACATTCCAGAGGTCGGCCGGGAAGCGCTCCTTGATGGTCTCGAGCGCGAGCTCGAGCGCACTCGACACCAGGGTGCCACCCGATTCGCGCGAATGAAAAAAACCCTCTTCGTCGACCACCGCCGCGGTGGTGTGATGACGAATGAAGACGATCTCGATGCGCTCGTAGTGGCGCGTGAGAAACAGGTGCAGCAGGATGAAAAAGCGCTTGGCGAGTTCCTTGCGGTTCTCATCCATCGAACCGGAGACATCCATGATGCACAGCATCACCGCCTGTGCGATCGGGCGCGGCTGAGGGATCCGGTTGTTGTAGCGCAGATCGAACTCGTCGATGAAGGGGACGCGTGCAATACGCCCGGTCAGGCGTTCATGCTCGGCCCGCAAGTGCGCGAGCCTGGCATCGGACTGTGTGCCTGCTGCGTGGTCCAGGGGCTCGCCTGCTGCATCAACACGCTGCTCGATTTCGGCGGCGATCGCCTCGTCGATTTTCGTCAGCTGATGGCGATAGGGTGCCGCCAGCGCGATGCGCCGCCCGAGCGATTCGCGCATGGTTCGTACGATGGCGAGGTTGGAAGGCGTGCCGTCGTTTCGGTAGCCGCCGCGCTTGAGTTTTGACTGCGTGATCTGGGCAAGCTGGGTCTTGACCAGGTCGGGCAGCTCCATGTCCTCGAAGAAGAACTCGAGAAACTCCTCGCGGCTCAAGGCGAAAGTGAAGGCGTCTTCGCCTTCGCCCGAGTCGCTCGCCTGCCCGCTGCCCTGGCCACCGCCGCCGCCCTGAGGTCTGGGGATGCGATCGCCGGTGTTGAAGGAATCGTTGCCCGGCAGCACCCGCTCGCGCATGCCGCCCTGGCCCACTGCGAAAGTCGGCTCGTTCAGGTCGCGCGAGGGAATCGTGACATTGCCGCCCTGAGCGGTGTCGGCGATCTTGCGCTGCGAGACGGCGCGCGCAACCGCCTCGCGCACCTGCGCCTTGTAGCGTTTGAGGAAGCGCTGCTGATTGGCAGCGCTCTTTCGTCGTCCATTGACACGGCGATCGATGATCTCGGACATGGTGTCTCCGACGGCAGTCGTTGCAGGATCAGGAGGACTTGCGAACGCGCAGGTACCACTCGACCAGCAGTCGAACCTGCTTGGAGGTATAGCCCTTTTCGACCATGCGATCGATGAAGTTCTGATGCTTGCGTTGCTCGTCAATCGAGGCCTTGGCGTTGAACGAGATCACCGGCAAAAGATCTTCGGTCGTCGAAAACATTTTTTTCTCGATCACGCCACGAAGCTTCTCGTAGCTAGTCCAGGACGGATTGTTGCCGTTGTTGTTGGCCCGGGCTCGCAGCACGAAGTTGACGATCTCGTGGCGGAAGTCCTTGGGATTGGCAATCCCGGCGGGTTTTTCGATCTTCTCGAGTTCGTCGTTAAGGTGGTTGCGATCGAGGATCTCGCCGGTGTTCGGGTCGCGGAACTCCTGATCCTGGATCCAGAAGTCGGCAAAGCTCACATAGCGATCAAAGACGTTCTGACCGTATTCTGAATACGACTCGAGGTAGGCGGTCTGGATTTCCTTGCCGATGAACTCGGCATAGGGGCGCGACAGATGCTCCTTGATGAAGGCGAGGTATTTCTTTTCGGTCTCGGGGGCGAACTGCTCGCGCTCGATCTGCTGCTCGAGCATGTACAGCAGATGGACCGGATTGGCGGCCACTTCGCCGTGGTCGAAGTTGAAGACCTTCGAGAGCACCTTGTAGGCGAAACGGGTCGACAGGCCACTCATGCCTTCATCGACACCGGCGAAGTCGCGATACTCCTGCAGCGACTTGGCTTTTGGATCGACATCCTTGAGGTTCTCGCCGTCGTAGATCCGCATCTTCGAAAAGAGGCTCGAATTCTCGGGCTCTTTCAGACGGGTGAGAACCGCGAACTGCGCCATCATTCGCAGCGTGCCGGGTGCGCAGGGCGCCTTCGAGAGCGAGCTCGATTCGAGCAGCTTGTCGTAGATGCGGACTTCTTCCGAGACGCGCAGGCAATAGGGCACCTTCACGATGTAGATGCGATCGAGGAAGGCCTCGTTGTTCTTGTTGTTGCGAAAGGCCTGCCACTCGCTTTCGTTGGAGTGCGCGAGGATCACGCCGTCGAAAGGAATCGCGCCGAAGCCTTCGGTGCCCTTGTAATTGCCCTCCTGCGTTGCAGTCAGTAGCGGATGCAGGACCTTGATTGGTGCTTTGAACATCTCGACGAATTCGAGCAGGCCCTGATTGGCCAGGCACAGGCCGCCCGAGTAACTGTAGGCGTCGGGGTCGTCCTGGGAGAAGCGTTCGAGCTGACGGATGTCGAGCTTTCCGACCAGGGAAGAAATGTCCTGGTTGTTCTCGTCGCCCGGCTCGGTCTTGGCGATCGCGACTTGCTGCAGGATTGATGGGCGCAGCTTCACCACTCTGAATCGGCTGATGTCGCCACCGAATTCGTTCAGGCGCTTGACCGCCCAGGGCGACATAATCGAGCCGAGGTAACGCCTGGGAATGCCGTATTCGGCCTCGATGCTCGGGCCATCGTCCGTCGGCGAAAAAAGCCCCAGCGGCGATTCATTGACCGGCGAATCCTTCAGGGCATAGAAGGGCATCTGCTCCATAAGGTGCTTGAGTTTTTCGGCGAGTGATGACTTGCCCCCGCCCGGCGGGCCAAGCAGGTAGAGGATCTGCTTGCGCTCTTCGAGGGCCTGCGCCGAATGCTTGAAGAAGGAGACGATCTGTTCGATCGTCTCTTCCATGCCGTAAAAGTCTTTGAACGCCGGGTAGACCCGCATCACCTTGTTGGAGAAGATGCGCGACAGGCGCGGATCGGATCGGGTGTCGAGCAGCGCGGGCTCGCCGATTGCGGTGAGCATGCGCTCGGCGGCCGAGGCATAAGCGCTTGGGTCGCGCTTGCACAGCTCGAGGTACTCCTGCAGCGAGTATTCCTCTTTGAGGTGTGAGTCGAAGCGCATCTTGTAGCGGCTGAGAACGCCGCCTGATGCGGGAGCGGGTGAGTGCGTTGCGCCTTGCGCACCCGGTGTACGGCTGGGTTCGTCAAATCCAGAGATCAGCTTGTTCAATCCGGCTTCCATGTGCGAGCTCCTGTCACGTCAGCAGTGAATCGATGGTGGACCTGTTTGATCCGGTTTGTCCGTCAAATTGCAACAAATGAGACACACGAGGTCATCGTCCCGATGGGCGGTCAGTCAGCCGATTAAAGAAACCCCCACCGTGGCCGTGTCGCAAGATCCGTACCCGATCGGGTCGATATTGAAGCAACAAGGCATTGCTGACGACGCTCACCGAACTCATTGCCATCGCCGCGCCTGCAATCACCGGGGACAGCCAGCCTAGGGCGGCAAGCGGAATACCGACGATGTTGTAGATGAGGGCCCAGAAGAGGTTCTGGCGAATTTTGGCGACGGTTCTTGCCGACAGGTCGATGGCGATCGGCACGAGCGCCGGATCGCCGCGCATCAGCGTGATGCCAGCGGTGGCCATGGCGACATCGGTGCCGGTTGCCATGGCGATGCCGACATCGGCGGCGGCAAGCGCGGGGGCGTCGTTGATGCCATCGCCGACCATGGCGACCACGATGTCGGCGCGCGTTCGCAGCTGATTGACCGCATGAGCCTTGTCGATCGGCAACACGTTGGCGATGACCTCGGTGATGCCCAGTTGGCCTGCAATCGCCTGCGCGGCGCCCTGGTTGTCGCCGGTGATCATGACGCTGCGGATGCCCATCGCGCTAAGCTGCGTAATCGCCTCGCGGGCACCGGGTTTGACGGTGTCGCCGAAGGCGAGCAGTCCGATGGCGCGGGCCTGTCCGGTGTCGTCTTCGTCGATCACCCACGATACCGTGCGTCCCTCGCGCTGCAGGCGGGCCGCTTCGCTGATGAGTGTCTGGTGCTTGTGCGTTGCGCCGGATTCGATGATTGATTCGTCGGTCGACGAGTCGGTCGATAACACTGTCGACTCAATGCGGGCGGTCGCATCAATCTCATGGATCGCGCCAAGCTCGCGAGCCAGCCGCTCGCTGCCGATGCGCAGGGGCCGGCCTTCGACACGGCCTTCGAGGCCCCGCCCCGGCAGCGCACGGACATCGGTGGCGACCAGCGCAGGTGCCTGGGCCGCAGCGGCTGCCGCCAACACCGCCCGGGCGAGCGGATGCTCGCTGCCCGACTGCAGCGCCGCAGTCAGGCCAAGCAGGCGCATCACATCGGCCGTGCCTGTCGGAATCGTGTCGGTGAGAACCGGATGACCGACGGTGAGCGTGCCGGTCTTGTCGAAGGCCACGACCGTGATGCGCTGCGCGAGTTCGAGCGCCTGAGCGTCGCGGATCAGGATGCCCTTGCTGGCGGCCACACCGGTGCCGGCCATGATGGCGGCCGGCGTGGCCAGACCGAGCGCGCAGGGGCAGGCGATGACCAGAACTGCCACTGCGCTGATCGTGGCCGGCTCGATGCCGTGGCCGGTGGCGAGCCAGCCTGCGAAAGTGAGGGCGGCAATCACGAGCACCGCCGGCACGAAAACCGACGAGACCCGATCGACGATGCGCTGGATCGGCGCCTTGGCAGCCTGAGCGTCCTCAACCATGCGGATGATGCTGGCCAGCACTGTCTCGGTGCCGACCGCACCAACCTGAAGCAGGATCTGACCGTCGCCGTTGATCGAGCCGCCGGTCAGGCGATCGCCAGGCTGCTTGTCGATCGGCAGCGGCTCGCCGGTCAGCATCGACTCGTCGACCTGGGTATTGCCTTCGAGCAGCAGGCCATCGACCGGCAGGCGCTCGCCCGGCAGCACGACCACCCGATCGCCCACCAGAATGCGCGCGATCGGCACGGTTTCGATGCGTGTGCCGAGTTGGCGGCGCACGGTGTCGGGCCGCAGGGCATTCAGGGCACGGATGGCCTCGGTGGTCTGGCGCTTGGCGCGCGACTCGAGGTATTTGCCCAGCAGTACCAGGGCGATCACGACTGCCGAGGCTTCGAAGTAGAGATGCGGCGTGTGGCCGGGATGGGCGGTGAGCCACAGCCAGGTCGACAGCCCCCAACCGGCCGAGGTGCCCAGCGCGACCAGCACATCCATATTGGCCGATCCGGCTCTGACCGCTTTGAAGCCGGCGATGTAAAAGCGTGCGCCGATCAGGAATTGCACCGGTGTCGCCAAGGCGAACTGCAGCCAGGCCGGCAGCATGAGCGAATAGCCGAAAGGCGAGGCCAGCATCGGCAGCACCAGCGGGGCGGTCAGCAGCAGGGCCAGGGCGAGCTGGCGGCGCTCGTGCAGCAGCCGTTTCGCGGCCGCGTCGGTTTCCTGCGGCCGAGATGCCGTGTCGACAGCACTGGCATCCGGTGCAACGTGGGAGATGCTGCCAGCCCTGAGGGTGGCAGGATCGTCAGCCTCATCGGGGCTCTGATAGCCGGCCTTGACGATCGCATCGATCAGCGTCTGTCGCGACAGCGCGGTGCCGTTCACGCTGGCGGTCTCGGTGGCGAGGTTCACGGTGGCATCGCTCACGCCGGGCACCTTTCGCAGAGCGCGCTCGACCCGACCCGCGCAGGAGGCGCAGGTCATCCCTTCAATCGGAAGCCTGAGGTGGGTGCTGATGTCGTTCATGGCTGAGTCGGCCCTGGTGTTGCCAGCATGCGCCTGATTGAGCTTGATCCGAAATCACAGGAATCAAGTCAGGGTCGGGTCATGACGGCTGTGGCACCATCGATGGCTTGACCGACCTCCAAAGGCGCCAGAAGGCCATGTCGACACGCCGGAATTTCATCCTGGGAACGATTGCGGCGGTGGGCGCTCTGACCATCGGCTGGGGCCTGATGCCGGTACGCCAGCGTCTGATGCCGTCGGCTTTGCCGACAGTGGCGCCGGGGCAGTTGGCGTTCAACGGCTGGGTCAGCCTGGGCACCGACGGTACGGTCACCGTGCTGATGTCGAAGTCGGAGATGGGGCAGGGTATCCATACCGGTCTGGCCATGCTGCTGGCCGACGAGCTCGATGCCGACTGGTCACAGGTGCGCACCGGCTACACCGGCATCGACCCGATCTACAACAACCTTGCCTCGCTGGTCGATGGCCTGCCCTTTCATCCCGGCGATGAGGGCAGCGTCAAGCGCTTTGCCGGCTGGATGACTGCCAAGGCGATGCGCGAGTTCGGCGTGATGATGACCGGCGGCTCATCGAGCATGAAAGACCTCTGGATGCCGATGCGTCAGGCGGGTGCCAGCGCGCGGGCGATGCTGGTGGGTGCCGCGGCCGACCTGTGGGGCGTGCCGGCAGGCGAAATCACCGTGGCGAGCGGGCAGCTCAGTCATGCATCGGGCCGCAAGGCGGGCTTCGGCGAACTGGTGCAGGCTGCGGCGAAACGGCCGATTCCGACCGATGTCAAGTTGAAGGACGCCTCTGCCTTCACGTTGATCGGCAAGCCCTTGCACCGCCTCGATGGGCCGGTCAAGTCGGACGGTCGCGCCGGCTTCGGCATCGATGTGGTTCGCCCGGGCATGCTCTACGCGAGCGTGCTGATGTGCCCGACGCTCGGCGGCAAAGCGAAGTCCTTTGATGCCGGCAAGGCGACCGGAGTGAAAGGCGTGAAAAAGGTGCTCGAAGTGGCCGGTCGTCATGGCGGCACCGGCGGCGTGGCAGTGATTGCCGATCATCCGTGGAGGGCGATGAAGGCACTCGAGCAGGTGCAGGTGACCTGGGATCACGGCGCTGCTGCCGGGGTCTCGAGCGCCGATGTCTTTGCCCGGCTTGCCGTCGCGCTCGACAGCGGCAAAGGTCATGCCTTCACGACGGTCGGTGATGCCGACGGCGCGATGGCGGTCGCGGTGAGAAAGCTGTCTGCCGAATACCGGGCGCCCTATCTGGCTCACGCAGCGCTTGAACCGATGAATTGCACGGTGCAGGTCAGCGATGGTCGCGCGACCGCCTGGGTTTCGACTCAGGTACCTGATCTGGCCCGGCGCGCCGTGGCCAAAGCAACCGGTCTGACGGCCGACAAGGTTGACATCCAGGTCCAGTATCTCGGAGGCGGCTTCGGGCGTCGGCTCGATGTCGACTGCATCGGCCAGGCTGCGCAGATTGCGATGGCCGCCGACGGTGCGCCGGTGCAGACCCTCTGGTCGCGCGAGCAGGATATGACGCATGACTTTTATCGGCCGGCGACAATGGCCCGCTTCGAAGCAGGACTCGATGCGCAGGGCCGTCTGCTGGCCTGGCGAAACCTGTCGGCGGGTCAGGCGATCGTGCCGGCTGTGCTTGACCGCCTCTTTGACCTGCCGGCGGGTGGTCCGGACAAGACCACGAGCGAAGGGGCCTTTGACCAACCCTACGAGTTTGCGGCGGCACGGATCGCGCATGTGGCGACGGTCGAGCCGGTTCCGGTCGGGTTCTGGCGATCGGTCGGCCATTCGCATCAGGCCTTCTTCAAGGAATGCTTCATGGACGAAGTGGCCGGTGCGGCAGGCAAGGATCCGATGGCGTTTCGCGCCGACCTCCTGCAACGCCATCCCCGTCATCTGAAGGTGCTGCAGCGGGCGGCAGAACTCGGTGGCTGGGGCTCGCCGCTGCCGATCGACAGCGAGGGCGGCAAGCGCGGTCGGGGCATTGCGCTGCATGAATCCTTCGGCTCGATCGTCGCGCAAGTGGCTGAAGTCACGGTCAGCCGCGGCAAGCAGATCCGGGTCGATCGGGTGGTCTGCGTGATCGACTGCGGTTATCCGGTGAATCCGAATCTCATCCGCCAGCAGGCCGAGAGCAGTGTGGTGTTTGCTTTGAGCGCGGCGCTGCACGGCGAGATCACGATCGACAAGGGGCAGGTCAAGCAGTCCAATTTTCACGACTACACGGTGCTGCGCATGAGTGACGCGCCGGTAGTCGAGACCGAGATCATTGCCTCGACCGCGGGGCCTGAGGGCGTGGGCGAGCCGATGGTGCCGCCGGTGGCTGCCGCGGTTGCCAATGCGGTGTTTTTTGCGACCGGGCAGCGCTTGCGGTCGTTGCCGCTGAAACTCGCCTGAGGGCGCACAGACAAGAAATTGTCTTCTGACCCCGATTAAATCAGCGCAGCCGCTTGGCCAGGGCGTGGGTCGTGGCGTCGAGCCCCTCACCGGCGCCACCTGCCAGCAGCGCTTCGACTTCGCCCGCCAGGACCTTGCCCAGCTCGACGCCGAACTGATCGAAGGGATTGATGCCAAGCACCACCGCCGCGGTAAAGGTGGCGTGCTCGTAGCAGGCCAGCAGCGCACCGAGCGCCCGGGCATCGAGCTGCGCAATAACAAGCATCGAACTCGGCCGATTGCCCGGAAAGAGCCGGTGCGGATCGTCAGAGGTCTTGCCGATGGCCAGAGCAGCCGACTGCGCGAGGCAATTGGCCACCAGGATTCGGTGGCGATCGTCATCGGCACCCAGGGCCTCGGCGCGACTGCCCCGCGCGACGATGAAGTCGACCGGCACGATGTCGGGCCCCTGATGAAGCTGCTGAAAGTAAGAATGCTGCGCATTCGTGCCGGAGGTGCCCCAGATCACCGGCGAGGTCTTGAGTGCAACCGTGCCGCCGGCAAGCGCAGCCGACTTGCCGTTGCTCTCCATGACCAGCTGCTGCAGCCAGGCCGGCAACAGTCGCAGGCGCTCGGCATAAGGCACCACCGCCTGCGAGGGCAGGCCGAGAAACGACCGGTTCCAGACCGAGATCAGGCCAATGCGAGCCGGCAGGTTGTCTGACAGCGGCGCATCACGGAAATGCCGGTCGATCAGCGCCGCACCATCGAGCAGGGCGTCGAAGGCTTCGACACCGCAGGCCAGCGCTACACCAAAACCGACGCTCGACCACAGCGAATATCGCCCGCCAACCCCCTCCCAGAAAGTGAGCATCAGCGAATCGCTGATGCCCCATCGCCGCGCGGCTTCGGGTGCTGCGGTGATGCCGATGAACTGCCCGGCCAGCGCAGCCTCAGGACATCCTCCAGCCAGCAGCCAGGCGCGTGCTGCCGCTGCATTGGCGAGTGTCTCGCGGGTCGTGAAGGTTTTGGAGATGACTGCGAAGGCGGTCGTGGCGGCATTGAGTCCGCGCAGTTCGCGCTCGAGGTCGTCCGGGTCGACATTGGCGACGAAGCGCACGTCGAAATCGCCCTCGCTGGTCAGCGCATCGCAGACCAGGCGCGGCCCAAGGTCGGAGCCGCCGATGCCGATGCAGACAAGGGTGGTGATCGGCATGCCGCGAAAGCCCGGTAAAGCGCCGCTGCGGATGCGACCGGCAAGTTCGGCCATGCGCCGGCGTTCGAGCGCGACCGCTTGCGCAAGCTGGGTGTCGCCGCCGACGCCGCGCAGCGCGGTGTGCAGCGCGGGGCGTTTTTCGGTTGGATTGACGATGCGGCCTGCAAAGAGGTCGTTGCGCGAGGTCTCAAAACCGCAGCGCAGCGCCCAGGCCTCGAGATCATGCAGCACGGCGGTGTCGATGCACTGTCGTGCGAAGTCGGCGTGAATCGGGCCGGCATCAAGCGACAGGGTCGTCGATCGCGTGGGGTCGTCGCGAAGCAGATCGCGCAGCGCCAGCGTCTGAAGTCGCGCGGCATGGGCCTGTAGCGACTCGATCTCAGGCAGGGCGGTTTTCTCCGGGTCGTGGGAGGAGGCAGTCATGTCCGAATATGGCGAGCGCTGAGGTTGGAGCGAGCGGATAATCCGCTTCATGTCAGGGATGCTGCCACAAACTACCGACGCTGCCTTGTGCTGGCAGATGCTTCGCGCGCGGGATGCCCGTTTCGATGGGCGCTTCTTCGTGGGCGTGACCAGCACCGGCATCTACTGCCGGCCGATCTGCACCGCCCGCACGCCGCGTCGCGAGAATTGCCGCTTTTATTCGAGCGCCGCCGCGGCCGAGCACGCCAGCTTTCGGCCCTGCCTGCGCTGTCGGCCTGAGCTCGCGCCGGGCTATTCGAGCGTCGACGCCAGTGCCCGGCTCGCGCAGTCGGCGGCGGCACTGATCGAAGACGGCGCACTCACGGTGGGTGGTCTGCCCGAGATCGCGCGGCAACTCGGTGTGACCGACCGGCATCTGCGGCGGGTCTTTGATGCGCAGTTCGGTGTCTCGCCGATCGACTATGCCCAGACCCAGCGGCTGCTGCTGGCCAAGCGACTGCTGACCGACACCGCCCTGCCGGTGACTGACGTGGCGCTTGCTGCCGGCTTTTCGAGCCTGCGCCGGTTTAACGACTGCTTCGTGCGGCGCTATCGGCTGGCGCCCACCGACCTGCGTCGTGCAGCCCGACCGGCGCTCGCCGGCGATGACGGCATCCTGCAGTTCAGGTTGGCGTACAGGCCGCCGCTCGACTGGTTGTGGCTGACCGAATTTCTGGGCCGCCGGGCAATCGATGGTGTTGAGCGAGTCGGGGTCCCACCGCCTGTCGAGGGGCGTGTTCGTCGACCGTCCCGAGAGCACCCTGGCTTGCCGGTCTACCGGCGCATTGTCAGGCTGCCCGCGCCAGGGGGCGGCCAACGCCTTGGCTGGATCGAGGTCGCGCCTCCTGCTGATCGGGCTGCGGCGCGGCATGTGCTGCAAGTGCGGATCGATCCGGCGCTGGTCGGGGTGATTCCAGCGGCACTCGGGCGGGTGCGGCGCGCATTTGACCTCGGCGCACGGCCCGACGAGGTGGCCCACGGCCTGGGGGATCTGGCGGCAGGCTTCGAGGGCGTCCGATTGCCCGGGGCATTCGATGGCTTCGAGATTGCGGTGCGGGCGATTCTCGGCCAGCAGGTGACGGTGAAGCAGGCCAGTGTCCTGACCGGCCGATTTGCGGTCGCCTTCGGCGATCCGGTTGTGACGCCCTGGCCCGAATTGTCGCGAGCGTTTCCGTCGGCCGCTGCGGTGGCCGAACTGCCGGCCGAGGCGATCGGTGTGCTGGGCGTGACCCGGCAGCGCTCCCGCACCCTGATCGCACTGGCCCGCGCGGTGGCAGACGAGGGACTGATGCTCGAGTCGGGGGGCGAGGTCGATGCCACCATCACTCGACTGAAAGCGCTGCCCGGCATCGGCGACTGGACCGCCCACTACATCGCCATGCGCGCGCTTGGCTGGCCCGATGCTTTTCCGGCGGCCGACGTCGGTGTGATGAAGGCGCTGGGCGTTACCACGCCGCGTGCGGCGATTGCCGCGGCCGAGGTGTGGCGGCCCTGGCGCGGCTATGCGGTGATGCATCTGTGGCGCTCGCTGGCGGCGGTGCCTGCGCTCAGGGCGGACGCATCCAAGCTGACTGCGATAAACGCCTCTGGCCAGGCGATCGGCTCAACCCTCAATGCCTCACAGGAGCGCTCGTCATGAACCATGCCCTGCTGCCGAGCCCGCTCGGCCCGATCGCGCTGGCCTTCGATGCCGGCGCGCTGACCGGCCTGTATTTCGATGGCCAGAAGCATCAGCCACTGCTCGCGACATTAGGGCCGCGTCATGATGACGATCCGCTCGCAAAGCGGATGGCGGCGCTGCTCGAGCGCTATTTCACAGGCGAGGCGGTCGAGCTCGAAGTGCCGCTTGCGATGCACGGCACGCCGTTTCAGAAAAAAGTCTGGGCTGCGCTGCAAACCATCGGACGCGGCCGCACCAGCACTTATGGTGAGCTTGCCCGGCAGATCGGCTCGCCTGCGGCCATGCGGGCGGTGGGCGCGGCGGTCGGCCGCAATCCGGTATCGATCTTCGTACCCTGTCACCGGGTGATCGGCCGCGACGGCTCGCTCACCGGGTATGCCGGCGGACTCGAGCGCAAGCAGCATCTGCTCGCGCTCGAAGGTGCGCTGTCCGCCGGGTCGCTTACGCTGCCCGGGATGCCAGTGCCGCTCGCGACGCTAGAAACGCGCTGAGCACCCGCCCGGTGTGGCTCGAGGCCCGCGCCGCCAGATCGAGCGGTGGCCCGACCTCGACAATGCGCCCGCCGCCATCCCCGCCCTCGGGGCCGAGATCGATGATCCAGTCGGCTTCTGCCCAGATGTCGATGTCGTGTTCGATCACCACCAGCGTGTTGCCGGCATCGACCAGCCGGTGCAGCACGCGGATGAGTTTTTCGACGTCGGCCATGTGCAGGCCGACGGTGGGTTCATCGAGCACATAAAGCGTGTGCACCGGGTTATATCGTGAGGCGGCACTCGCGCCCAGATCGCGTACCTTGGCCAGTTCGGTGACCAGCTTGATGCGCTGCGATTCTCCGCCCGACAGCGTCGGACTCGGCTGGCCAAGGGTGAGGTAGCCCAGGCCGACATCCTGCAGCAGCTTGAGCGGATGCTCGATCGAGCGGTGCGCGGCAAAGTAGATCACCGCCTCGTCGACGCTCATCGACAGCACCTCGCCGACGTTCTTGCCGCGCATCGTGACCTGCAGGGTTTCGCGATTGAATCGCTGGCCGGCGCAGACATCGCAAACCACTTTCACATCGGGCAGGAAACTCATCTCGATGGTCTTGACGCCCTGGCCTTCGCAGGCCGGGCAGCGCCCGGCACCGGTATTGAACGAAAACCGCGCCGCCTCATAGCCGCGCACGCGAGCCTCGGTGGTGTCGGCAAAGAGCTTGCGGATCGCATCCCAGAAACCGACATAGGTGGCCGGACAGGAGCGCGGTGTCTTGCCGATCGGGGTCTGGTCGACCTCGAGTACCCGGCCGATCGGCTCGGTGCCCTCGATGGCCTCGCAGCCGATTGGTGCGGCCAGCAGCGACAGCGCCTTGTCGGCACCGGCGCGGCCGCTGTTGCGTGCGGTGACCACCGCATAAAGGTTGGCCAGCACCACATCGCGCGCAAAGCTCGACTTGCCCGACCCGGACACGCCGGTGACCACGGTGAGCCGCCCCAAAGGCAGCCGGGCATCGAAG
>CANKWX010000030.1 GCA_947487165.1 Burkholderiales bacterium | reverse complement strand
TATCCGAGAGGCCGACAGGCGACAGACCAGGCGCCGGGTCTCACGCTGGCGCTGCTGTGGCGTCAGCCTCTGTGTGCAGCGCTCAGCGAAGAACGCCCGCCAGGAGCGAGGCGGCCGAGCTGTTGCCGGCGCCGCCCAGATACTTGCCCATATAGCCTGCAACCGAGTTCAGTTGGGCAGGAGTCACACCGAGGCTCGAGACCGCACTGGCGACCGAGCTCATCGAGGTGAGTGCCGACGGCGAGACACCGGCGAGCGACGAGCCTTTGCTGATCATGTCGGACATGCCGGGCAGGCTTTTGCTGATGCTCGAAAAATCGGTCGGCGACAGCTTGTTCTGAGCCAGGCCCATCAGTGCGCCGGCGCTCGCGGTGCTCTGGTTGGCCGACAGGCCGGTGGCGCTTTGCAGGCCGCTCAGCATGGCGGCGGTACTGCTGCCCGACGAGCCCATGCCCATCGGCAGGCCTGAGCAGGCGGTCAGTGCGACAGTTGCCGAGCAGGTGGCAAAAATGAAGTGACGACGGTTCATGGCGGGGTTTCCTTGTGTTGGGTCCGAAGCGGTCGGATGTCCGGCTTATTGCCGCGCGATTCTAGAAAATCGACCGTGACATCACCCTGACATGCCAGGCGAAGTTCGTTCAATGACGCAGAATCTGGAAACCTGTGGCAGCGCAGACTGACCGATTTCCGGATTTCAGAAAAATAAATTATTTTTCATGAGCTTCAGACGCCGTCGCGTCGGGCGTGGATCGCGGCTGCGGTGGCCAGGCGCATGTGAAGCGCATCGAGGGTTGCTTCGTAGACCCTCATCGATACCTGTCCGGTCGAGTTGCGCAGATCGAGTTCGGGGTTGATCTCGCAGATCTCCCAGCACACCACCCGCGGATCACTCACCAGTCGCCGATTGATTCGCGCGGCTTCGTCGGCGGTGATGCCGCCCGCCACCGGTGTGCCGGTGCCCATGCAGATGGCGGCATCCATGCTGTCGACATCGAATGAGACATAAATGATGTCGGCCTCGTTCAGGTGGTCGAGGCAGGCTTGCGCCACCGCCTCAGGCCCAAGACGCCGAATCTGTGCAGTGCGAAAGATCGGGATGGCGAACTTCGCGATGGCAGCATCCTCGGCAGGTTCGGTGTCGCGCACGCTCACATAGACCAGATCACGCAGATCGAGGTTCGCCTTGTCACGGCGCCCGAGCGCCTTGCAGGCGTCCCAGTGCGCACGGGTCACGTCATCGAGCGTATTGACCGCATTGGCCGTGTTATCAAAACGCCCGGCAATCGCAATCGGCATGCCGTGCATGTTGCCCGACAGCGATGTGTAGGGTGAGTGAATATCGGCATGGGCATCGATCCAGACGACACCCAGGCGCTTGTCGGGAAACGCCTTCGCGATGCCGGCGATCGTCCCCGCGGCGGTCGAATGGTCGCCAGCCAGCACCACCGGAAACTCGTGCTGTTGCAGCGTCTCGCAGACCAGTGCGCTGGCCTGCTCGAGCAGCGTGCGGATGGCGTCGATATTGCGCGCATGCGGCGTTGTGCTGTCGCGTTCCTGTATGTCGCGTTCCAGTTGTCTGCCGCGCAGAGTGGTCGTGCGGGTGTCGAGCGCGCGTTGCAGGGCGCTTTGGCGCAACAGAGCGATACCGCCGCCCGCACCGGCCCGCCCTGCGCCGAGGTCCGAGTCGACTTCGACCAGTGCGATGCGCGGAATGCGTGCGGCCAGCGCATAGCGGCCCAGCAGCTTTCGAAATCGTCGGATGCCCGCGATCGTGACCTGCAGTTGACCGCCCGACTGCTGCATGGCCATGAAGTCATCGAAACTGATCATCCGGTCGCCGTCGGTGTCGTGGCTTGCGATCAGGGCTTCGAGTACGGTCTCGTTCAAGTCCGGATCGAGACAGCGTGCGAGCATGAGCATCTCATCGGCGCAGACGAGGCCGTCGCCGGAGGTATCCAGCAGCGAAAAAAGCGAGCGCATCTCGCGATTGAGATCGAAGTCGCTGCGCTGGCAGAGCCAGTCGATGAACGCCGACTGCGTGATCTCGCCGGCAGCGTCAACCGCATCGAGCAACTTCTGTCGGTCGTGGTCGCACAACCCCAGGCCGAGGACTTGCAGCGCTTCATCGGTCTGCTGTCGTGTCAGTCGACCATTGCCCCGCACATCGAACATCCGATACAGGGCGTTGAATTCGTCGAGTTGGCGGGTCGATACCCTTGCGGCGCTTGGAATCGATTCGTTCATGGCGCTGCTCGGAAAGCGAAAGGGTAGGGCCGTGCGGGCGGGCGCTCAGCGGGTATCGCGCGCCGGCTCCCAGAGATCGATGGCGTAGTGCAGGCCGGTTCGACTCACCGCGGGGGCCGTACTGATACGGGTCCAGTTCATCGTGTCGAGTGCCGGGAAGAAAGCGTCGCCGTCGACCTCGAGATCGACTTCGGTCACGATGATACGGTCGGCCAGCGGCAAAGCCTGCGAATAAAGTTGCGCCCCGCCCACGATGAAGATGTCGGTCGCACCCTGGCACAGGGCGATGGCGTCATCGAGCGAGCCGGCGCGCTCGCAACCGTCGTGCGACCACTGCGGATTGCGGGTGATGACGATCGTTCGCCGTCCGGGCAGCGGCCGCCCGATCGAATCGAAGGTCAGGCGCCCCATGATGATCGGGTGCCCAAGCGTCGTTGTCTTGAAGTGCTGCAGGTCCTCGGGCAGATGCCAGGCCATGGCATTGTCGCGGCCGATCGCGCCGTTGCGGGCACGGGCGACCACGATGGTCAGGCGGGGCATCGCGGAGGCCATGGCAGCCTCAGATCGCGACCGGCGCTTTGATGTGCGGATGCGCCTGATAGCCGGTGATCGCGATATCGTCGTAGTGATAGTCGAAGATCGACGCCGGGCGGCGCTTGAATTCGAGGCGCGGCAGTGCAAAGGGCTCGCGGGCGAGCTGCTCGCGAGCCTGATCGAGATGGTTGAGATACAGGTGGCAGTCGCCGCCGGTCCAGACGAAGTCGCCGGGCGTCAGGTCGCATTGCTGCGCGACCATCTCGGTCAGCAGCGCATACGACGCGATGTTGAAGGGCACGCCCAGGAAGATGTCGGCGCTGCGCTGATAGAGCTGGCACGACAGCCTGCCGTCGGCCACATAGAACTGGAACAGCGCATGGCAAGGCGCAAGCGCCATCTTCGGCAGCTCGGCAACGTTCCAGGCCGAGATGATCAGACGACGCGAATCGGGATCGCGCTTGAGGCGCTCCATGAGTTCGCTGATCTGGTCGATATGCGTGCCCTCGGGCGTGGGCCATGAGCGCCACTGGTGGCCATAGACCGGGCCGAGCTCGCCGTCGGCATCGGCCCACTCATCCCAGATCGAGACACCGTTGTCGCGTAGATAGGCGACGTTGGTCGAGCCGGACAAAAACCACAGCAGCTCGTGGACGATCGATTTGAGATGCAGCTTCTTGGTGGTGACCAGCGGAAAACCCTGCGCAAGATCGAAGCGCATCTGCCAGCCGAAGACCGAGCGGGTGCCGGTGCCGGTGCGATCGGCTTTCTGGACACCGTGCTCGAGAACATGTCGCATCAGATCGTGATAGGGCCGCATGGTTGGCTTTCGTTTGAGATGAGGTCAGGGTTGAGACTGCTGCCCCGGCATCGGGGCGTTCATCATCACCGGTGGCAGCACCGCACCCAGCGGCGCGTTGCCCTGCGGGATCGGCACGCCAACGCCTGGCATTCCGGGGGGGACTGCCTGCGGCTCGGGCATCGCGGCGGCAGCGCCGGCCGGCGGCAAGGGGCGATTGGAGGTGCCCGGCGGGCCTTGGGGGATCGGTGTCAGTGAAGCGCCGCTGCCCGGCAGGGTCGACATGCCCGCACCGCCGGGCGCAGGCATGCCTGGCGCAGGTACGGGTGGCGCGCTGTTGAGCACGGCGAGCGAGGAGCGCGCGGGCGTCGGCAGCTTGACCGCCTGGCCACGCCGATCGAGGGTGACGCTGTCGGCACTGATGGCAGTCACTTTCAGGCCGTCTGCGACGGTTTCGCCGATGCCGAAGGGTTTGGCCGGTTTACCGTCGACCGCGAGCAGCGCAACCGCATTCGGGCCACCGGCAAGCACGCCGGCCACCTGAACGTTGGAAGGCGCTTGAACAGCGGCGGCGGTCGTGGCCTGCGGCATGGCACCAAAGAGGCTGCCGGCCGGACCGAGGTTGGTCGGCGGCTGCGCCTGGCCGATCGCACTGGCAGGCGCGATCGGAGCTTGCGGGCCGAGCAGTTCGAGCGCCCAGGACGCGATGATCCCGCACAGCCCGGCAAAGAGCCCTACCGAGACAAGCCTGGCCACAGGAAGACGAATACGCATGGTCGAAACCGGCCGATCGTTGACGGGTTGCTCAGGGATGAGACGCAAAACCCGCTGCTATCATAGTCGACCGGCAAGGCCTGCCTTTCCAGTCAGGCTGCTCAGTCCTTGTCCCGGCGGCATCAGGCTGAATCAGGTGGCACCTGCGCGCCATGCGAAATGAATCATCCGGCAATCGGTCAGTAATCATTCAGTTTATGGGCGGGAAATCGATGGTCATGCAAAACCCCCTTGGTCGCGGTCGTCGCGCACTCAGGCAGACCGGCTTCACGCTCATCGAGCTGATGGTTGTGATCATGATTCTCGGGGTCCTTGCCGCGCTGGTCGTGCCGCGCGTCATGAACCGTCCGGATGAGGCCCGCGTGGTGGCCGCGCGCCAGGACATCGCCCAGGTGATGCAGGCGCTCAAGCTCTATCGCCTCGACAATTCGCGTTACCCGACCACCGAGCAGGGCCTGCAGGCGCTGGTCGTGCGGCCCACCGGCGGTCCGCTGCCAACTAACTGGAAGTCCTATCTCGAGAAGCTTCCGAGCGACCCCTGGGGGCGTCCCTATCAATACCTGAGCCCCGGCGTGCGCGGCGAGATCGATGTCTTCAGCCTGGGCGCCGACGGCCAGGCAGGCGGCACCGGTGTCGAGGCCGACATCGGTTCGTGGAACCTCTGATCCGGCACTTTCTTTCGCTTGAGCGAACCCGGTGCCTGATGGCCCCGAGGTGGATATCCCCCGACCGCCAGCCTGGCGGGCCGCTCCTGGTCCGACCGAGCAGGCGTGTCTCAATCGGCCAGCGTGGCTTCACCCTGATCGAGTTGCTGGTTGTGCTCATCGTGGTGGCGGTCATCACCGGCATGGTCACCCTGTCGGGGTCGCCGAGTCCCGACCGGGTGCTGCGCCAGGACGCCGAGCGGTTGGCGCTGCTGCTGTCGCTGGCCCGTGAGGAAGCGCAGGTGCGCGGTGCGCCGATCCGCTTCGAAAGTGATTCGAGCGGTTATCGCTTTGTGATCTTTCGCGACCGGCAATGGCGAACCGTGGCCGACGACGGCGATCTGCGGCCACGGCCCTGGGGCACCGAAACCCGACTGCTGATCGAGCGGGCCGATGGCACCGCGTCGCTCGAGTTCGGGCGCGACATGGTCGAGGCGCCTTATCGAGTCAGGATGCAGCGGCCGGGCGCAAGCGTCACGATTGTTGCCAACGGCCTGGGCAGCTTCGATGTCATTGACTGAGCGCGTCCTGAGTGCCGGGTTGCGAAGGCCGGTCGGCGGCTTCACGCTGGTTGAGGTGCTGGTGGCCCTGACCATCGTCGCGGTGGCCCTGATGGCCTCGTTGCGGGCAACCGGCTCGCTGGCCACCAGCGCCGGCGAGTTGCACCAGCGCACGCTTGCACAGTGGAGTGCCGAGAACCGGCTTGGGCGAATCCGGATCCAGGGCGAGTGGCCGGAGCAGGGCAAGCGCAGCTACGACTGCACCCAGGCCGATGTGGCGATGACCTGCGAGGAAGAAGTGTTCGTCACGCCCAATCCTCAGTTCAGGCGGGTCGAGGTGAGCGTGTTTCCGGTCGACGGGCAGCGGGTGCGGCTGGCGCGGCTGGTGGGCTTTGCGACGAACTTGCCATGAACGGGTCCTTCGCTGATCGTGATGCGAGGCGAGTGCGCGCCGGCCGGCGGCGCGGCCTGCGCGGCTTCACGCTGATTGAGCTGCTGATTGCGGCAACGCTGCTGGCGGTGCTGGCGCTCCTGTCCTGGCGCGGACTCGATACCGTGCTGACCTCGCGCGATCGGATTGCCAAGGCCTCCGACGAATTACGCTTTATGACGATCGCCTTTGCGCAGATGGATGAAGACCTGCGCAAGTCCTGGCCGGTGCGTCTGCTCAAGCTGCCGGTGCCGTCGATCGCCTTTTCGGTCTCGGGCGAACAGGCAACCACCACGCTTGAGCTGTTGCGCGAGTCGACCGGGGCCCTGGAGCCGACGAAAATCCAGCGGGTCGCCTGGCGCCTGCGCGGGGATGTGCTCGAGCGCGGTTTCGGTCCGCTGGTGGTCTCGTCAGCTGCGCCGTCTGCGAAACCCCTCGGCAGCGATGCCGATGCAGGGGCGGGCGGACTGGTCTGGCAGCCGGTACTGGGCGGCGTGTCGGGGCTCAGAATGCAGGGCTGGGTGCAGGGTCAGGGCTGGGTGGTGGCTGAAGCGCTCGCCGGTCAGCTCAAGGCCGCAGCGGCTGCGGCTGCCCCGCCGGCAGGCGGCCAGAGCGGTGCCCCGTCTGCGACGGGAGGCTCCCCGCCGCCTGCGGCTGCGCCACCGCCGTCGCCGGTTGCCATGGTCACCGGCCTGCAGGTCGTGGTCGTGCGCAGTGACGGCAAAGTGCTTGAGCGGATCTTCCCGGTGAAGGACTGAGCATGCGTCGCTACCCAAAGCGCCAGGGCGGTGCGGCGATCATCACCGCGATGCTGGTGGTGACGCTGGCGGCGGTCGTGGTCTCCGGGCTGTTCTGGCGCGAGAATGTGGCGGTCCGATCGATCGAGAATCGACTCGCGCTGTCGCAAAGCCGCTGGATCGAACGGGCTGCGGTCGATTGGGCGAAGGTCATCCTGCGGGCCGATCAGCGCGCTGGCGCAGTCGATCATCTGGGTGAGCCCTGGGCGGTGCCGGTGGTCGACACCCGTCTCGATGAAACCGTGACCGCCGGCGCCAAGCTCGATGAAGGCGCACGCAAGGCGATGCTCGCCGGACAGATCGCCGACGCCCAGGCGCTGTTCAACCTGAATTCGCTGGTCGGTGGCAATGGCACGGCATCGGCGCCGCATGTGGCCGCCCTTCGAAAGCTCCTGTCGCTGGTGGGCCGTCCCGAGTCGGCCGCCGATCTGGTGGTCGATCGGGTTCTGCAGTCGGCGCCACGGGTATTCGAGGGCCGGGTCATACCCCCTGCGCGCGAGCCGGTGCTGCGGCTGGCCGACCTGCTCGATATCCCGGGTGTCGACCTGGTGACGGTCAGAGCACTCGAGCCTTTCGTGACCGTGCTGCCGCGAGCGACCACCATCAATATCAATACCGCGCCGCCCGAAGTGATCGCTGCAGCGATTCCGACGATGGAATTGTCGGGGGCGCGCCGATTCGTCGCTCGCCGTGAGCGCACCTTCTACCGAACGCTGGGCGACGTATCGACGGATATCGAAGGGCAGCCGGTGCTGAGCCCCGAAATGCTGGCGGTCGGCTCGGCCTATTTCATTGTGACCGGAGTGATACGCTACGACCGAGTCGAATCGCAGAGCGAGACCCTGTTGGAGCGTGGAAGCGACCGTGTCGAGGTGGTATGGCAGTTGCGCCGATGAAGCGGGGTAGGGCGGTCGTCTGGCTGCCGCCCCGCAGCGACGGCGAACGCGCCTTCGGCACCGAGGCGCATCTGCTCGCGTTTCGGGGCGGCCAGCTTGCAGGCAGCGCGATCGAGAGAGTCTCGCTTGACGGGCTTGCCGGCACGACGCAGGTGCAACTGGTCTTCGATGCCCGTGACGTCACGCTGCTGATGCCCGAGGTGCCGATGCTCTCCGGGGCGCGGCTGGTGCAAGCGGTTCCCAATATTGTCGAGGAGTCGCTGCTGCAGGACGCAGCGTCCTGCGCCTTCGTGATCGGCCCGCCGCTGGAGTCAGGGCGTCGGCTGATCGCGGTCATCGATCGGGCCTGGCTTGAGTTCACGGTGGGTGCCTTCGAGCGCCGTGGCATGAAGGTGCGCGCCGCCTGGCCGGCACAGCTGGCCCTGCCCTGGCGTCAGGGTACCTGGTCGATCGGCTGCGTGCGGGGCGGCATCGCTTTGCGAACCGGCCCCTTTCAGGGCCTCGGCTGGGGTGCCCCGGACGATGTCGATCTGCGTACCGAGTCGGTGGTGGCGCTGCTGGAGGCGGCGATGGCGGGGGGCGAGCGGCCCGACAGTCTGTCGGCCTGGGTCGATAACACTGCCTGGCATGCGCCGATCGAGCGGGCCGCAGCGCGTCTGGCCTTGCCGCTCGAGATCGCACCGATCGCGCCGCCCGAGGAGGGCGGGATCGACCTGCTGTCGGGCCGGGCGGCGGCGTCGCGTCGCATGCTGGCGGCCTTCGATGTCCGGGCCTGGCGACTGCCGATGGCGATTGCCGGTGCGTGTCTGCTGGCCTGGCTGATCGGGCTGAATCTGCACTGGATCCAGCTGGGACGCGAAAAGGATGCTCTGCGGCGCAGTCTTGAATCGACGTTTCGCAGTGCATTTCCGTCCGCCCAGGTGGTGGTCGATCCGTTGCTGCAGATGAATCGGCAGATCGCCGACCTGCGGGCGCGCAGCGGCCAGAGTGGTCCGGACGATTTCGTGCCGCTGATGGCGCAGCTCGGCCAGGCCCTGGGGCCGGCCGGCGCTGATGCAATTGCCGGCGCAGAGTTTCGCGAGGGGCGCCTGAAGGTGCGTTTTCAGACGCAGCGGGTCGATGGCCGTGCGGCGCGCGAAGCCCTGCTTGATGCCTGTGCCAAGGCGGGGCTTAAGCTGCAGTTCGACAATGAACGCGATCCGACCGCTGTGGTCGGCGTGCAGCGGTGAGCGGTGGCTGTCATGATTGAAAAGCTCCTTCAATGGTGGTCTTCGCTGCAGCTTCGCGAGCGGCGGATGCTCGGCTACGGCGGTGCCGGCGTGATCATGGTGCTGGCCTATCTGCTGGCATTCGAGCCTGCCTGGGTCGGGCGCCAGCGCCTGCAGGCCGAATTGCCGCAGTTGCGCGGCCAGCTTGCCGAGATGGAAGGCCTGGCCGGCGAGGCGCAGCGACTGGCCGGCCAGACCAGCCAGGCCGCCGAGACGCCGCAGCAGCTCAAGCTGGCGCTCGAGCAGTCGATTGCGGCGGCCGGGCTCAAGGGATCGATGTCCCAGCTGACGGTCGCCGGTGACCTGATCGACCTGCGGTTCAAGGGCGTGCCGTTTGCGGACTGGCTCGGCTGGTTCGACTCGGCTTTGCGTGAGACTCGGCTGCGAGCGGTCGATGTCGCGCTCGAACGCGAATCAGCCCCGGGTCTGGTGAGTGCCCGCGTCACGCTCGAAGTGCCGAAGCGCGGCCCGTGAGTCGGCCCGGCGCGAGTCTTTCAAGCAAGTCATCCCGGCGAGCCCGCGGATTGGCGGGCATGAGCCTTGGCCTGGGCAATGGCTGGGGCATCGCCATGGCACTGGCCGGTCTGCTCACCGTGGCCGGTGTGGTGCTGAGGCAGGCGCCGGCCAGCTTCGCCGATCTGGCCCTCGAGCGCTTCACCACAGGGCGTGTCCGGCTGGCCGATGCCAGCGGCACGATCTGGCAGGGCAGGGGGCGGCTGGTGCTGGCCGATATCCGGGAGGCGAGCGCCGAGGCGCCGCCCGATCGCGCAGCGAGTGTCCCCGGGGTGGTCATTCCCGGTTTTTTTGACTGGCGAGTCTCGCCGTGGTCGCTGCTGGTGGGCGTGCTCGATGCCCGGATCGAACACGACAGCATGCGCGAACCGGTGATCCTTACCGGCCGTTCGGGCGAGTTGCGGGCGACACCGGGCGTCTTGCGCTTGCCGCAGGTTGCGCTCGACCGGTTGGGTTCTCCCTGGAATACAATCCGTCCGACGGGCTCGCTGATGGTGTCCTGGGAAAACATGACACTTCGCGGCGGTCGCTTTGAGGGGCGTGCCGCGATCGAGTTGTCCCAGATGGCTTCTGCGCTCACCCCAGTCCGTCCGTTGGGCGCTTACCGGATCGAGGTCGTCGGATCTGGCGAGCAGGCCAAGGTCACTATGTCTACACTGTCAGGTCCATTGCGCCTTGATGGCAACGGGGTCTGGAATGCGCGTTCGGGTATGCGCTTTACCGCGGAGGCGCTGGCCGATGAGCCAGAGCGGGCGCGATTGCTGCCGCTGCTGGGGTTGTTGGGTCGCCGTGAAGGTGAGCGGACCATCATCAAGATTGGAGCCTGATTGAATTCTGTCGAGCAGCAGCGTCCGGCATCCAGCCGCCTCGCGCACTTCATGGCGCGGCTGCTTGCATTTGCCCTGTTGTGTTTCGGGCCGATGGTTGCAGGGCCCGGCATGGTGTCGGCAGCTGACGTCAAGTCGGCCGCGGGCGGTGGTTCGCAGCCGATTACGCTCAATTTCAAGGACGCGGATATCGACTCGGTGGTCGGTGCATTCGGCCATCTCCTGAACCGGACCTTCATCATCGACCCGCGTGTGCGCGGCAAGATCACCGTCGAGACCGCACGTCCGGTATCGCCGCAGGCTGCCTACGAACTGCTGCAATCCTCGCTGCGGCTGCAGGGTTTTGCCATCGTCGAGACCGGATCCATCTCCCGGGTGGTGCCTGAGGCCGACGCCAAGCTGCAGTCGGGGCCGGTCAATGCCGGGCGCAGTCCGACGGCGGGCGGCGAGCAGATCGTCACCCAGGTTTTCCGGCTGGTCTATGAGTCGGCGAGCAATGTGGTGCCGGTGCTCAGGCCCCTGATCGCACCGAACAACACCATCGTCGCCTATCCCAACAACAATTCGCTGGTCATCACCGATTACGCCTCGAATCTGCAGCGACTTGCCCGCATCATCGCCACCCTCGACAGCCCGGTGGCCGGTGAGGTCGAGGTGGTGGCCATGCGTCATGCCTTGGCCAGCGACGTGGCGCTGCAGGTGTCGCGGCTGCTCGACGACCCCAGTCGCGCTGGCGGCACGCCGGGCGCGGTGGTCGACCCCGGGCAACGGGTGACCGTTCTGGCCGATACCCGCATCAACGCGATCCTGCTGCGCTCGGCCAGTAGCGCCCGCATGAATCTGGCCAAGGGGCTGATCGCCCGCCTCGATCAGCCGTCGAGCGAGTCGGGCAACATCCGCGTGGTCTATCTGCGAAATGCCGAGGCGGTGCGGCTGGTGGGGGTCCTGCGCTCGGTGCTGGCCGGCGATGGCGGCACCGGTGGCGCCGGTTCGTCGGGCTTTGGCACCAATGTCCAGCAGGGGGCCGGTGCCCAGGGCATGCAGGCCGGTGGCATGCTCGGTCAGCAGCAGCTCGGCGCGTCGCCGGCGACGTCCGCTTTGGCGCAAACCGGCCTGGGCGTTGCGGTGACCGCCGTGTCGGCAGGCGGCGCAGTGATCGCGGCAGATCCGGCCACCAACTCCCTCATCATCACCGCGCCCGAGCCGGTGTACCGCAATCTGCGCGCGGTCATCGAAAAGCTCGATGCGCGTCGGGTGCAGGTCTATATCGAATCGCTGATCGTCGAGATCAGCGCCGACCGTGCGCTTGAACTCGGTGTGCAGTGGCAGTTCCTGTCGCAGCCCACCAACGGCTCGAACCAGGTGATCGGCGGCACCAATCTGCCGCCCCGGGGTGGCGGCTCCAACATCATCGACGCGGCGCAAAACATCGGCAGTCTGGGGCGAGGTCTGAACGTCGGTATCGTCCGTGCGGCGCCCCTGCTCGGCGGCACGTCGGCCAACGGCACCGCGACCATCGGCCCGATCAACCTCGGTTTTCTGGCGCGTGCGCTCGAGACCGAAGCCGGCGCCAATATTCTGGCAACGCCCAACCTGGTCACGCTCGACAACGAAGAGGCCCGGATCATCATCGGCCAGAACGTGCCCTTCATCACCGGCTCGTTTACCTCCACCGGCGGTGCCGGGGCGATCAATCCCTTCCAGACCATCGAGCGCAAGGACGTCGGCACGACGCTGCGAGTCCGCCCGCAGGTGGCCGAGGGCGGAACGGTGCGCATGCAGATCTTCCAGGAGGTCTCGAGCGTGCAGGACGCAACACTCGCCGCCGGTCTGATCACCAACAAGCGGGCGATCGAATCGAATGTGCTGGTCGACGATGGCCAGCTGGTGGTGCTCGGCGGCCTGATTGAAGAGCGGGTCGAGGGCAGCGTCAGCATGGTCCCGGGGCTGGGGCGCCTGCCGATCATCGGCAACCTGTTTCGCTATGACACCCGCAAGCGGGTCAAGACCAATCTGCTGGTGTTCCTGCGCCCGGTCGTACTGCGCACCGCCGACAGCTCCTACGGCCTGACCGCCGATCGATACGACTACATCCGCATGCTGCAGGGCGATGCGCGGGTCACGCCGAGCGAACTCATGCCGGAGTCGCAGCTGCGGCCGCCGGTGCTCTCGCCGATGCCACCGCGCCCGGGTACCGCAGGCGCCGCCCCGCCCGGGGTCTCACCGGCCTTCAACGATGCGATGGCAGATCGCTGGAAGGCGGTGCTGCCGCCGGCGCCAGGTCAGCCCGCTCCCACCTTGACGGCACCCGGCCTGCCTCCGGCTCAATCGCCGCCGGGTGCTGCGCCCGGACTTGCCCCGGCTTCATCGGGTGCGCCCGCTAACCCCGATGTCGGCGCCGACGGGCGGGTGATGCAAACCGCACCCAATGAGGTCATCATTCAGCGCAACCTGAGTGCGCCGGTCTCCGGCAGTCCGTCCAAGTGAGCCCGCGGCCCTTGATGCCGGCGCTGTTGTTTCGTGTCGCTTCGCAATTCGCTGAAATAGGGCCGCTTCCATGAGTCAGGTCTCGCCTGCCCGCTACGTCCCTTATGGTTTCGCCCGTCAGAATCAGATGCTGGTCTCGGGCGTCTCGGGGGATTCGATCGAGGTCTGGGTCGGCGATGCCACACCGTCGCAGGCGCTGGCCGAACTCGCGCGCACGCTGCCTTTGCGGGTGGTGCCGGTTCGCAAGGACGGGCCTGAACTGTCGGCGGCCATTGCGCGGGCCTACTCGCAGCAGGAGGGCTCAGCCGCCTCGGTGGTCGATGAGGTCGAAAGCGACCTCGATCTGTCGCGGCTGCTGCAGGACATCCCCAAGATCGAGGATCTGCTCGAGACCGAGGACGATGCGCCGATCATCCGCATGATCAATGCGCTGCTGACCCAGGCGGCACGCGATGGCGCCTCCGACATCCATATCGAGCCCTTCGAGTCCTATTCGATGGTGCGGTTTCGGGTCGATGGCGCGCTGCGTGATGTGGTGCGGCCCAAGCGCGAATTGCATGCCGCGCTGGTCTCGAGAATCAAGATCATGGCGAGCCTCGATATCGCCGAAAAACGCCTGCCGCAGGATGGCCGCATTACGCTGCGCATCGGCGGGCGCGCGGTCGACGTCCGGGTCTCGACCCTCCCAACCGGGCACGGCGAGCGCGCGGTGCTGCGTCTGCTCGAAAAGGAGGCCGGTCGGCTCGATCTGGCCAAGCTCGGCATGGCCGATGCGACGCTGGTCAGTTTCGATCGGCTGGTGCATCAGCCGCATGGCATCGTGCTGGTGACCGGGCCGACCGGCTCGGGCAAGACCACCACGCTTTATTCGGCGCTCAATCGCATCGATGCGACCACGGTCAATGTCATGACGGTCGAGGATCCGATCGAATACGACCTGGAAGGCATCGGGCAGACCCAGGTCAATGCCCGGATCGACATGACCTTTGCCAAGGCACTGCGTTCGATCTTGCGCCAGGACCCCGATGTGATCATGATCGGCGAGATCCGTGACCTCGAGACCGCGCAGATCGCGGTGCAGGCCTCGCTCACCGGCCACCTGGTGCTGGCCACCCTGCACACCAACGATGCGGTCTCGGCGGTTACCCGCCTGATTGACATGGGGGTAGAGCCCTTTTTGCTGTCCTCGAGTCTGCTCGGCGTGGGTGCGCAGCGACTGGTGCGCCGACTGTGCACGCAATGCCGGCAACCCGATCCGGTATCCAAGGGCTGGCGTGCGGTTGGCTGCGTTGCCTGCAATCGCACCGGCTATGCAGGGCGCACCGGCATCTACGAACTGCTGCAGGTCGATGAAGACATTCGCGCCATGATCCATCGCAATGCCAGCGAGGGCGAAATCCGCGCGAGTGCACAGAAAAGCGGCATGCAGACCATGCGCGACGATGGCTTTCGCTGGGTGCACGACGGCACGACCTCCTTCGACGAGGTGGTGCGCGTGACGCGCGACTGATGCCGGCCTATCGCTTCGAGGCCGCCTCGGCCGCCGGGCGCATCGAACGCGGTATTGTCGATGCCGACAGCCCTCGTCAGGCGCGGGGGGTGCTTCGTGAACGGGGTCTGACCCCAATTTCGGTGGCGACAGTCGAGGACCGGGCGGCAGGCGGCGCCGGGTCGATGGTGATCGGCGGGCGCCTGAAGGATGCCGATCTGGCGATGGCGACCCGACAGCTGGCGAGTCTGCTGTCGGCGCGTCTGCCGCTCGAACGCGCCCTGGCTGCGATCGTCGAGCAGGCCGAGCGGCCGGTGGTTCGCGACCGCTTTGCAGCGGTGAGAAGCGAGGTGGTCGCCGGTCAGACGCTTGCGGCGGCGATGGGCAAGTATCCGCGCGACTTCCCGGATGTCTATCGCGCGCTGGTGGCGGCAGGCGAACAGTCGGGAGATCTCGGGCTGGTGATGTCGCGGCTGGCCGACTATGTCGAGTCCCGGACGGCGCTCGCCCAGCGGGTCACGATGGCCTTCACCTACCCGGTCATTGTCACGATCGTGGCCGCAGGCGTGATCATCGCCCTGCTGACCTATGTGGTGCCGCAAGTGGTCGGCGTTTTTACTCAAACTAAGCAGAAGTTGCCGCTATTGACCGTTATCCTCATCGAACTGTCGGCTTTTATACGGCGTTGGGGCTGGCTGGTGGCCTTGCTGATGGTCGGCGTCGCGGTGGGCGCGAAGTCGCTGCTCAAGACGCCGAGCCTGCAACTGGCCTGGCACAAGCGGCTGCTCGATCTCCCGCTCTTTGGCCGGCTGATCCGGGGGGTGAATACCGCGCGTTTCGCCTCGACCCTGGCCATCCTGACCGCCAGCGGCGTGCCGCTGATCCGCGCGCTCGACGCCGGTGCCCAGACGCTCACCAATGAGGCGATGCGGGCCAATGTGGTCGATGCGGTGTCACGGGTGCGCGAAGGCGCGCCGCTGTCGCGTGCGCTGGCGGCCGGCGGCTATTTCCCGCCGGTCATGATCCACATGATCGCCAGCGGCGAGGCCACCGGCGAGTTGCCCGACATGCTTGAGCGCACCGCCAAAACCCTGTCGGGTGAAGTCGAGCGCCGCACGCTTGCGCTGACCAGCCTGCTCGAACCCTTGCTGATCCTGGTGATGGGCGCGATCGTGCTGATGATCGTGCTGGCGGTGTTGCTGCCGATCATCGAGATCAACCAGCTCGTTCGCTGAGCGCCTCCCAGACCCGGGCTGGGGTAAAGGGCATGTCCATCGGCGGCACGCCGCGGCTGCGCAGTGCGGCGCTCATCGCATTGACCAGCGCCGGCAGCGAGCCCGAGCAGCCCGATTCGCCCACGCCCTTGGCGCCGAGTGCATTGAGCGTGGTCGGCACCGGGTTGTAGTCGTTGCGAATGCTCGCTACCCAGCCCGCGCGCGGCATCGGATAGTCCATGAAGCTGCCGGTGAGCAGTTGGCCGGTCTCTTCGTCATAGATGATCTGCTCGCCGAAGACCTGGCCCGCGCCCTGCAGCACACCGCCATGGACCTGTCCCTGCACCAGTTGCGGCGAGATGACTGTGCCGAGATCGTCGACCGCGTTGTAGGCGATGACCTCGGTCACACCGGTCTGGGGGTCGATCTCGACTTCGGCCACATGGCAGCCGTTGGGGAAGGTGGCACCCGACACCGCCTCGCCTTCGCAGTCGAGCGGATGGCCGCCGTCGGCGCTGCGGGTCAGGCGGGCAGCGAGCTCGAGCAGGCCGAGGCGCTTGCTTGGGTCAGAAGAAATGGCGCCGGTCTGGAAAGCACCGTTGACATACTGAAGCGATTCGGGGGCGACACCGAGTGCGCTGGCCGCCGCCGGGCGGGCCAGCTCGAGGATGCGGGCTGCCAGCATCTTGCAGGCGCTGCCCGCGCCATAGAGCGATCGCGAGCCGCCGGTGCCGTTGCCCACCAGTTCCTGCGACGGATCGCTCGCGCGGTATCGGATGGCCGCGGGCGACAGGCCCAGACCGTCGGCGACGATCTGCGCAAACGAGGTCTCGTGACCCTGACCCGACGAGCCGGTGACGCCGAAAACATCGATGTGACCCTCGGCGGTAAAGCGCGCGCGCACCACGTCTTTCGGTGCGCCACCCGCGCCCGAGGCTTCGAGGTAGCAGCCAAAGCCGATGCCGCGCAATTTGCCGCGCCGGGCAGCGTCATCCCGGCGTGCCGCAAAGCCCGCGTAGTCGGCCATGGCAAGCGCCTTGCTCATCGTGCCGTCGAAGTCGCCACTGTCGTAGACCGTGCCGTTGGCGGTGGTGTAGGGGAAGGCATCGTTGGGGATGAAATTGCGTCGGCGCAGCTCGACCGGGTCGATGCCGTGTTCGGCGGCGGCTTGATCGATCAGACGCTCGACCGCATAGGCGATGTCCGGGCGGCCCGCGCCGCGATAGGCCGAGACCGGCACGGTGTTGGTATAGATCAGCTCCTGACGGGCAAAAAGCGCCGGGACGCGATAGACCCCGCCCATGGTGACCGAGAGGTTGCGCGTGCCGATGAAGGCCTGGAAGTAGCAGGTGTAGGCGCCCAGGTCGGCCTGATGATCCCAGCGAATCGCCAGGATGTTGTGCTGCGCATCGAGGGCGATATGGCCGGTCAGGCGCAGGGCGCGGCCATGCCACTCGGAGGTAAAGTGCTCTGAGCGCGAGCTGACCCATTTCACCGGCTTGCCGAGCCGGCGTGCAGCCAGCATCAGCAGCGCCTGCTCCGACGCACTGCCGCCGCGCAGACCGAAGGATCCGCCCACGTCTTCGGCAATCACCTGGATCTTGTCGCCTGCCACACCGCTGATCTGCGACAGCGAACTGCGCATGCCGAGCATGCCCTGGGTCGGGGTGTAAACCGTATAGCGATCGGCGGTGGCGTCGTAGGCCACCAGGCAGGCGCGCAGCTCCATCGGGGCCACCGCCAGTCGCTGGCTTTCCATGCCGAGCGTGGTGGTGAAAGCGGCGCGCGCAAAGGCGGCTGCCACGGCGGCTTCGTCGCCGGCCTTCACAAGCGCTGACAGATTGGCGGGTGCGACCTCATGCAGCTCAGGCGCGCCCGGGCGGCGGGCGGCTGCCATGCTGGTGACCGAGGCCAGATCGTCGTAATCGACCGCGATCTGCTCGGCCGCGTCCTGGGCGGCGCGAGCCGAGTCGGCGATCACCATGGCAATCGGCTGGCCGACGAAGCGCACGCGATCGGTGGCCAGCACCGGCATGGCGCATTTCACCTGCATCGACCCATCGGCAGTCTTGACCGGCGCGCCGGTGGGGATGTCGGTGAAGCCGGCGGCTTTGACGTCGTCGGCGGTCAGGATGGCGACCACGCCGGGCGAGGCTTTGGCCGCAGCGGTATCGATACCGAGGATGAGTGCATGGGCGCGGTCGGAGCGGACCATGTGGGCATGCAGCTGGCCCGGCAGGTTCCAGTCGGCGGTATAGCGGCCACGGCCGGTGACCAGGCGCAGGTCTTCGACGCGGGAAGGGGTGAAGGTGGCAGTGTTCATGGTGTCGTCTCTCTTCAGGTCGCTATACCGGCCAATTCAGGCTGACTTGCCGCCGGCATCGCGCATCAGGCTGGCAGCCTGCTTCACGGCGGCAACGATGTTGACGTAGCCGGTGCAGCGGCACAGATTGCCGGCCAGGCCTTCGCGGATCTGCTCATCGGTCGGGTCGGGATGGCGGCGCAGCAGGTCGGTGCTGGCCATGATCATGCCGGGCGTGCAGTAGCCGCACTGCAGGCCGTGGCAGGCCGAAAAGGCCTGCTGAACCGGATGCAGGGTGTCGCCCTGCGACAGGCCTTCGATGGTCGTGATGCTCGAGCCATCGGCTTGAGCGGCCAGCACGGTGCAGGATTTGACGGCCTGTCCGTCGAGATGCACGGTGCAGCAGCCGCACTGGCTGGTGTCGCAGCCAAGGTGCGTGCCGGTCAGGCCGAGTTGCTCGCGCAGCAGGTCCACCAGCAGGGTCCGGTCTTCGCATTGCACGGATTGGGTCTTGCCGTTGACGGTCAGTTCGACATTCATATTCGGTATCCGAAGCTTGATTGAGAGAGGTGAGGCGCAGCGATTCAGCGGGCTGCGCCGTCCAGGCGGCCGATGGCCTGGGCAGCCATGACGCGCACCAGCTGGGCACGATAGGCGGCGCTGCCATGCAGGTCGGTGTTCAGCGCGCCGGTATCGAGTGCGCAATCGGCGATTGCCTCAGTCGACCACCTGCGCTCAAGCGCGGCCTCGGCCTCGCGCCAGCGAAACACGCCCGGGCCCGCGCCGGTGACTGCGACGCGGATGCCGGCATCAAGCTGCGCCACCATCACGCCGGCCATGGCATAGCCCGAGGCTGCCTGCGCGAACTTGGCATAAAACGCCCGTCGGGGCAGGGTAAAGCGCACGGCACGAATGATTTCGTCGGGCTCTAGCGCGGTGGTAAACAGGCCGAGGAAAAAGTCGGCGGCCGCGATCGAACGCCGGTCGGTGATCACGGTGGCATCGAGTCCGAGCAGGGCGGCCGGATAGTCGGCGGCCGGGTCGTTGTTGGCGATCGACCCGCCGAGTGTGCCGCGTGCGCGAACCTGAGGGTCACCGATATGGCCCGCCAGATCGGCCAGTGCCGGAATCGCGTCACGCACCGTCGGATCGGCAGCAACTTCGCCGTGACGCTGCGCCGCGCCGATCACGAGCGAATTGCCCTCGCGGGTCATGCCGCGCAAATCGGCAAGCCGCGTGATGTCGATCAGCCGGGACGGCGCTGCCAGACGCATTTTCATGGTGGGCAGCAGGGTCATGCCGCCGGCCAGCAGCTTGGCCTCAGCATCGTTGCGCAATCCCTGCACGCTGTCTGGCAGGGAATGGGCGCGTTGGTAGGTAAAGGGATACATGGGCGCAGGCTCGATGAATGGGCGACGAAGGTGGGTGACTGTTGGTGATGCAGGTGTGAGCGGATGGATGACCCGAAGGATGAACCGATCGGGTCGGCGCTGGAGACCGAATCAGGCGCGATGTGACCGCATCAAGAGTAGCATCGCTCACACGCGCCCTTGAAACTCCGCCGGGCGGCCTCATTCCATTCTGAGCTTCAGACGCGATCACTGTTCGCAGCGCCTTGCCCATCCCTGTCAAAGGATCTTCACGATGTGGATCGCCCGTTTCTGGAAGTTCGCCAAAACCGTTGGCCGCGATGGCCTGGCGCTGCTGTTTGCCCTGCGTGACCGGCAGACGCCGCGCGCACTCAAGCTCGGTACCGCCGCCCTCGCCCTGTATGTGCTGAGCCCGATCGACCTCTTGCCTGACGTCGCGTTTCTGGTCGGCTGGACCGACGATCTCGCGGTCCTGGCGCTTGGCATTCCCTTCCTGACCCGCCGCCTGCCGGTCGGCGTCGCCGCCCGCGCCTTCGATCAAGCCGATCGGCTGATTTCGCGCCTGAGGCCGCGGCGCGTCTGAATGTCCTCGGCGCCGGGCAGGCTTATCGCGCCGGGTTGGTCATCTGCTCGTGAATCGCGTCGATCGCCTTGACCAGATCGTCTGACAACTGAACCGACCAGGCGTCGATCTGCTCGCGAAGCTGCTCAACGCTGGTCGCGCCCAGGATGGTCGAGGCGACATAAGGACTGCGGTAGCAAAAGGCGAGCGCCAACTGGGTGAGCGTCAGCCCGGCGTCTTTCGCCAGGGCTTCGTACCGGAGCACAGCGGGTTCGATCTGCGGGCGGGCATAGCGCGGCCACAGCGGGCCGAACTTGATCAGCCTGGCATCCGAGGGCTTGCCGCCACGCAGGTATTTGCCGGTGAGATGACCGAAAGCCAGCGCACTGTAGACCAGCAGACCGACGTCTTCGCGATGGCAGGCCTCGGCCACACCCGCGTCGAATTCCCGTGACAGCAGGTTGTAGACATTCTGGATGCTGGCGATTCGGGGCAGGGAATATTGTTCGGCGACCTTGGTCCATTCGCACACGCCCCAGGGCGTCTCGTTGGACACGCCCACCGCCCGCACCTTGCCGTCCTTGACCAGTTGCGCCAGACCTTCGAGGGTCTCGCGGATCGAGGCGCATTCGCGGTCTTTGCTCGGGTCGAAGCGCCCGGCACCGAAGAGCGGCACATTGCGGGTCGGCCAATGGATCTGATAGAGGTCGAGATAGTCGGTGCGCAGCCGCTTGAGGCTGGCCTCGCAAGCGAGCAGCACGTCGCGCTTTGAGAGCGGCTCGACACCGTCGCGATCACCGGTGCGGATCCAGTTCATGCCGCGCCCGGGCCCGGACACTTTGGAGGCCAGGATTACGCGGTCGCGTTTGCCCTTGAGCAGCCACTCTCCCACGATCTTCTCGGTGGCACCGAAGGTCTCGGCCCGGATCGGCATCGAGTACATCTCGGCGGTGTCGATGAAGTCGACGCCGCGCTCAAGCGCGTAGTCGAGTTGCGCATGGGACTGCGCAGTGTCGTTTTGCTGCCCGAAGGTCATCGTGCCAAGGCAGATGCCGGGAACCGTCAGGCCTGAGCGGCCGAGCTTTTTGCGATCGATCATCCGACTGATTCTACCCGCCGCGCTACTGCCGGGATTCCGAAAGCCGCTGCGGTCTCAGTGGCATCTAGAACCGCAGCGCGCCGGCATAGCCGGTCAGTTCGAGATAGCCGCGCCCGATGCGCCGACCCGAGACGCTGGCAGTGACCGCGCCTTCCCAATAGGTGATGCCGGTGCTGCCGCGCGCATCAAGCTCCTGGTCATCGAAGAGCGGCTCGAGCTCGATCACCAGATCGTCGATGCGAACGCGCTGAGACACCGGCCACTGCGCGCCGCTGCGCACCGAGCGCCAGCTGCGAAGGGTCTCGAAGACCGGCGACAGGCCCGATCGCACCGGACCGTTCGCGCCGCGCCGCAAGGTGGCATCGCGCCAGGTCGGTTTGCCGTCGGTCCCGCGGATCTGAAAGGCCATCAGCGCGCCCCCGTCATCCAGATTGATGCCGATCCAGTCCCAGCCGCTCGACTGACTGCCGAGATAGTCGCTTGACCACTCATGGTCAAACCAGGCGCGGCCGCGCACCGCGGTGCCGGGTGTCGTGCCCGAGGTCGATCGGCTGGTGCGGATCGAGCCGGTGACCGCCATCTGCGGCCGGCTGTAGTAGTGGCTGGCCTGAGATGGGCTCGGACCCTTGCGCGAATAGCCCGACTGGCCCTGCAGCAGCGGCGGGGCATCCGGGGTGAGCTCGAGCGTGAAAGCGAAGTCGCTGCCGCTCGCATGAGCCCGATAGCGATCGGTGGCCGGATCCCGCGTGAGCGACCAGGCATCGGGCCCGCTACCGATGCTTGCGCGGGTATCGCCGGTGGCCGTTGTGGCCAGACCGAATCCGGCGCGTGCCGCGCGCTGGGCGTGCAGGAGCCGGCCGCGTTCGGGCAGCGCGAGCGCGGCGTGGGCGAGCACCAGCTGGGTTGGCGCAAAGCGGCTCGGATTGGCGTCGGGATGCGCGGTGCGGCTGCGAAAAAAAGTGATCTGAAAGCCGGCATCGGCGGCGCCTTCGCGCTGCAGCCAGCCAGTGACGTACCACCATTCGGTGCGAAAACCGAGGTGTGCGCCATGGTCCTGCGCAAAGCGCAGAACCGTGTCCGATTTGACGATGTCCCAGGTCGGGGAGGCAGGCGAAGGCAATGCGGCAGCCGGGACGCCCGATGCCGGGGCAGGCGTTGTGGTGTTCGCTGCAGTCGGGGCGGCGGCCATCGTGCTGCAGACCAGCATTGATCCGGGAAGCGCCGGGCCGCTCAGCCCGCGCGCCGACAATCTCAGCGCGAGCACTTTGAGCCATTGACGGCGGCTGGAGATCATCACGGCCGATCACCAGTCCTGGCGGACTGCGGCCAGCGGCCCGGCGCCCAGCGCACTGCGGGCGGCCAGCAGTGCGGCAATCAGCGCTGCCGCAATCAGCGCGGCAGCGCTCAGTGCGAGCAGACCGAGCGGCCAGTGAACCTGCATCGTCCAGTGAAACGACTGCGGATTGACCCGTTCAATCAGGACAAGTCCGATCGCCGCGCCGATCACGCCGCCCCAGGCGACTGCCACGCTCACGCCGAGCGTGGCTTCGATCGCCAGTTGCGTGACGATCTGGCGGCGCTGCACGCCGACATGGCGCAGCATGCCGAACTCGCGCGCTCGCGCCAGGGCTTCGCCGGCACAGGCTGCAGCCACCCCGAAAAGACCCACCAGGATCGCGATTGCCTCAAGCGCATAGGTCACCGCGAAGCTGCGATCGAAGATCCGCAGCGACAGAGCGCGGATATCGGCCGCGCTGCGCCAGTCGAGCGCTGCCAGCGACGGCGTCGTGCGGGCGAGTTCGGCGATGACCGCATCCGGCGCCACGCCCGGTGCCAGCCACAGGGCGACGTCGCTCGCGCCGCTTTCGCCGGTCAGCCGCTGCCAGTCGGCGGCAGCGATCGACAGCGCGCCGTGCTGGCGGGCATAGTCGCGCCATACCCCGGCCACGAAAAATCGCGGTGGCGGGCCTGTTGCCTGCCCCGGCGCCTGACTCGCTGCCTGACTCGCTGCCTGACTCTGGGCGCCGATGGGCAACTCGATGCGATCGCCCGGGCGCATCTTGTACTGATCGAGCATCGGCTCTGAAATCCAGACCCCGATGGCGTCCGGTGGCACCGGAAGCGACTCACCGGTCATCGGCAGTTGCTGCTGCGGATGGCGTGGATCCAGGTCGCGCACCAGCAGGGCGACGGCCGGGCGCTGCGGCTCGAGCGTGAGTTCGATGGTGCGCAGGAAATCGGCCCGCACTACGCCGGGTGCGGCGGCGATCAGGCGCTGCAATGCCGGGTCGAGCGGCGCATCGCGTCCGGCCGAGACCCGGGCATAGACATCGGCTGGCAGCACCGCATCAAGCCATTCGGCCACCGAGGTCCGAAAGCTGCTCACCATGATCGCCATCGCCGAACTCAGTGCGAAGCTTGCGACCACACCGGCGAGGCCCGCAGCGACTGTGCCCGGCGATTGGGCGATGCGGGTGGTGGCCAGCCAGGCCGCCGGCCAGCGCCACAGTGTGCGTCCTGCCAGTCGTGCCAGCAGCCGGCCAAGCGTGCGGGTGAGCAGGGGCACGCAGGCGATGCCGGCCACCAGCCACAGGGCGATCGCGATATAGGCGCCGATCGGCAATCCACTGATCGGCGGCAAGGCGACCAGCAGGGCGCCGGCTGCGGCAAGCGCCAGTGCCCAGCGTCCGCGGGCCAGGCCGGCCAGGGCGTCTTCGGCGCTGCCGCTGCGCAATGCACGGGCCGGGGCGGCTCGCGAGGCCGCCAAGGCCGGCACGACCGACCCCAGCATGCCGACCGCAAGGCCGAGGAGGGCAAATCCGCCGAGCGCCAGCGGCTCCAGCACCACGCGCGGCCGCGATCCGCTGAAATAGCCGCCGCCCAGGTCGCCGCCGACCGCCGCCAGCAGCAGGGCCGCCAGCCCGACGCCGGCCGCGGTGCCCAGCAGCGCCCCGAGTGCCCCAAGGATCGCGCCTTGCGCCAGCACTGCCCCCAGGCGCGCACGCGGAGTGGCGCCCAACACGCCCAGCAGCGCGAGTTCGCCCTGCTGGCGCACGACTGCCAGCGCCATGGTCGCAAAGACCAGGAAGGCGCCGGTAAAGAGCGCCACCAGCGCCAGCACATTGAGATTGACCCGGTAGGCCCGCGAGACATTCGACATGCGCTGCTCGTCGGTCCCCGGCGTTGTCCAGACGGCATCGGCCGGCAGCCGCGCCGAGACCGCCCCTTGCACCGTCTGCGGATCGGCGCCTTCGTTTAGCCGCAGGTCGATGCGCGACAGGCGCCCGAGCAGGCCGAGCGGCGCCAGGCGCCATTGCGCCGTGCCGAGATCCATCACCGCCAGCTGCTGGCCGGGTGCCGCTCCCGGCACCGTCCCGGCGACACGCAGCGCCAGCTGCTCAAGCCCGACGCGCAGGCTGATCGGATCGCCCACCTTCAGGCCGAAGGCCTCCAGCGCCGGCTGCGACAGAAAAATCGCATCGGCCTCAAAGAGCGAGGCAGCGTCGCCTTGCGTCATCGGCATCAGCGCCGGCGTGACCGCAAGCGCCGCAAAGGGATCGATGGCGATGATCCGCAGCGAACGCTGCTGAGGCAACACCACCACATCGGTTTCGATCACCGGACTGAGCCCGGCGACCCCGTCGATCGGCGGGTCGGCGAGCTGCGCCAGCAGCGCTTCATCGAAGCCCTCGCGGCGCGCGCGAACCTGCGCATGAGCCTCGCCGTTGATCGTGGCGATTGCCTGGCGAAACTCTTCAAGCGCCGAGGCATTGACCAGATGGATGGCCAGTGCCAGTGCCACCCCAATGGCGACCGCCACGATCGACACCAGCGTGCGGCCGGGTGCGGCGCGCCACTGCCCGAGCTCCAGCCAGATCCACCAGCGCAGGGTCGCGACCGCCGTCTTCATTCGTCGTCGACCAGTCCGGCCGGGGTCAGGCGAAGGCGTCGCCCGGCGATGGCGGCGGCCTGCGCCGAATGGGTCACCATCAGCAGCGCCGCACCGCGCTCGCGCACCTGCTCGTCAATCAGCGCCAGCGCCTGGGCGGCGGTGCGCGGGTCGAGGTTGCCGGTGGGCTCATCGGCCAGGATCAGTCGTGGCGAATGGACCAGTGCGCGGGCCAGCGCCACGCGCTGCTGCTCGCCGCCCGAGAGTTCACGCGGCAGCGCCTCGACCCGTGAGCCCAGCCCGACCCGATCGAGCATCGACTCGGCCGCGGCCCGTGCCTTCCCGATCTCGCAGGCGCCAAGCAGCATCGGAATGGCGACGTTTTGCCAGAGTCGCAGATGCGCGAGCAGGTGAAAGGCCTGAAAGACGAAGCCGATGTCGCGAGCCCTGATGGCCGCCGCCTGATCGTCGTTCAGGGTGTGTACCGCCTGGCCATCGAGCCAGATCTCGCCGGCATCCGCGCGTTCGAGTCCGGCGATCAGATTGAGCAGGGTCGACTTTCCCACGCCCGATTCGCCCAGCAGCGCGACACGCTCACCGGCCTCCAGACGCATCGAGATGCCGGCGAGCACGTCGCGTTGCGGCCCGAACCGCTTGTGCACATCGACCAGCTCAAGCGTCGCGGGAGGCATCGGCACGGTCGGCCTGCTCGCAGTGCCCGGCCGCCAGTTCGACCAGCATCGGCACCAGCGGCTCGGGCAGGTCATGGCCCATGCCGGCGACCTCACGGAAAGAGGCACCGGGAATGTTGGCCGCGGTGTCACGCCCGGCCCCGATCGGCACCAGCGTGTCGCGATCGCCGTGGATCACCAGGGTCGGTGTATTGATCGTACGCAGCAGCGGCCTGCGATCGCCGCTGGCCATGATCGCGAGCATCTGGCGGGCAACGCCTGCCGGGTTGTAGGCGCGCTGCATGGCCTGGCGCAGGCGCTCGCGCAGGATCTCACGCGGCGGCTGCAGCCCGGGGCTGCCGATCAGCATCCAGATGTGCTCGGTGTGATCCAGGATCTGTTCTTCGGTGGCATCGCGCGGCGGCGGGCTGAGCAGGGCGCGTGTGGCCGGCGACATATGAAAGCTGAATCGCATCGCGCCGCTCGACGACATGATCGAGGTCAGGGTGCGCAGCCGCTGCCGATGCTTTGCAGCCAGCACCTGGCCAATCATGCCGCCCATCGAGATGCCAATGATATGGGCTCGGTCAATCTTCAGAAAATCCATCAGACCGATCGCGTCCAGGCCCATATCCTCGAGGGTGTAGGGCGGCTTGACCGGAAATCCCATCAGGTTCTTGAAGGCCGCAGCCCGCAGATCGATCCGTTTGGCCGATGTGGCGCGGCTCGACAGACCCGAATCGCGGTTATCAAAGCTCACCACCCTGAAGCCCCGGGCAGCCAGCCCTTCGATGAAGGACGCGGGCCAGGCGGTCATCTGCAGGCCCAGACCGGTAATGAGCACGATGGCGGGAGCGCCGGGGGCGCCATGCACCGCGTATTCGATACGGGTGCCGGAAGGAAGGTCGGTATGCATGGCGCGCAGTGTAGCGGTTCAATGTAGCCGCTTAATGTAGCCGCTTGATGTAGCGATTCAATGTAGCGATGGGGTGCTGCGCTTCGGTCAGGGCCTGCGCCCAGGCTCAAGCGCTCCGTTTTCGCCCAGCTTGCGCTGCCCATTCGCTCAGCCAAGCAGTTGGCGGGTATCCAGGCCAAACTTTGCGCGCAGCCTGGCGGCCATCTCGGGTCGGGCAGTGAACTCGTAGACCAGCGCCAGGTTATGGGCGGCAAGGCGCCCGCCGCGACCCTGCACCGCACCCGCGATATCGGGCCGCTCGCCGATGGCCAGGCATCTGAGCCAGGCGGTCTCGGCTTTGGCCAGCAATGAGGTGGCCTGCGCCGGGTCGTTGACTGCCCAGTCGAGCAGCACATCGCCAAGTGCAAAAAAGACATCGGGCGATTCGGCGCAGGCAATCTGCTCGACGGTCGCCAGTTTCAGCGCTTGCGAATGGCGCCCGAGCCGCTTGAGTGCAAAGAGCCTGCGGGCGATGAGGTCGCATCGCCATGGCGCCCGCTCCTCGGCAAGCGGCAGGGCGCGAGAAAAGAAATTTTCTGCAAGCTCGTGTTCGTCATAGACCGCCGCATCCTTGCCGATCTGATAGCACAGATAGGCATCATCCGGATGCTCGGCGAGCTCGGCTTCGAGCAGTCGGCGATTGCGCCCGCGCTTGGCCGCAAGCGCCGCGGGTGCATAGCCGTCATGACCGATATGGATCGGCATGCGCCGAATCGCCAGACTGTGCGAGGGCTGCTCGTGAATGCGCCCGGCATAACGCACCGACCCCGGCAGCACGCGACTGAGCCAGCTGTCGGCACGTTCTTCACCACTTGCGCCGAAATGCTCCTCCATGCGCACTGCACCCACAAACCCCGGATCGATGCCGGCGAGTTCGCGAATCGACTCGCCACCGCTCACCAGCCACTCATCGGCATCGAGCACCAGATGCCAGTCGGCGTCGGCCATTGCGAGCGCCGCATTGCGGGCCGCCGAAAAGTCATCGCACCACACAAACTGGCCGACGGTCGCGCCGCTCGCCCGTGCGATGTCGATCGTGGCATCGACCGAGCCGGTATCAAGCACGCAGAGCCGGTCGACCCAGGGCGCAACGCTTTCGAGCAGGCGGCCGATGCGCGCTGCCTCATCGCGGGCGATAACCACCAGCGCGACCGAATGGCTCACCGAAACCGCACCGACACCGACGGGTTGCCCGCCAGCCCTTCATAGATCACGCGCACGGTCTGCCCGGCTTGTGGCGGCAACAGGCGCGAGAACGAGCCGAGCGACAGCAGGTCGCCCGGTTTGAGGGTGATGCCGGATTTTTTCAGATCGTCGGCCAGCCAGATGACCGCGTTGAGCGGATGATCGAGAATCGCCGAGCCCTTGCCGCTGTCGAGCTCGCGGCCGTTGCCGTCAATGACCCGAACCGTCATGTCGCGCAGCGCCGCCGACAGAGCTCCCGACTGTGCGGATGAGGGGGTGACAGCGATCGGTGCGCCCAGCACGCCGAGCCGGGCGCCGGCATTGATCAGCGTGATTGTCGGGCCGTTGATGCGCGAAGGATCTTTCACGATCAGATCGGGCAGTTCAATAAATGGCCTGATCGAGGCGATCGAAGCCAGCACCTGCTCGGGCGTGCGCGCCTCATGGATCGAGGCGTCACGCACAACCACCACCAGGTCGGCTTCGAACACCGGCAAAGCGCCGAATTTGGCCGGTAGCTCGGCGCCGTCGCCCACGATCATGGCATCGAGCAGCGTGCCGCGCACCGGTGCCGGATAGTTGAAGCGCTTTTGCACCGCCGGATTGGTGAGCGCGGCCTTGTAGCCGACCACCTTGCCATAGCGCTCACCGAGCAGCCGCACGAACTTGTCGCGACCGCAGACCGCGCCGGCCAGGCTCAGGGCGTCCGACGGATTGGGCAGGGGCTCGAGCGCGGCATAGGTGCGGGTCATTTCCGCGATCGCGGAGATGTCGGGGCAGGTTGGCGGATCGGGCTGACGGGTAGCGCAGGCCGACAGGCTTGCTGCGATGAGCAGCACGAACCCTCGGGCTGCGAGGCGTTTCATGACTGATCTCCCATGCCTGGCACGCCGATCGAGAAACCGGCATCGACATAAGTGATCTCGCCGGTGATGCCCGAAGCCATGTCCGACAGCATGAAAGCGGCCACATTGCCGACCTCTTCGGTGGTCACGTTGCGACGCATCGGCGAGTGCTGTTCGGCGAAATCAAGCAGCTTGGAAAAGCCCTTGATGCCCGAGGCTGCCAGCGTCTTGATCGGGCCGGCCGAGATCGCATTGACCCGCGTGCCGTGCGGGCCGAGGCTGGTGGCCATATAGCGCACACTGGCTTCGAGCGAGGCCTTGGCCATGCCCATGATGTTGTAGTTGGGCACCGCACGCACTGCACCGAGATAGGACAAGGTGATCAGCGCACCTTTGCGTCCGGCCATCAGCGGCCTGGCCGCCCCGCCGACCGCGGCAAAGCTGTAGGCCGAGATATCGTGCGCGATGCGGAAGGCCTCGCGCGACAGGCCGTCGTAGAGATCGCCGGTAATTGCCTCGCGTGGCGCGAAGGCCACCGCATGAACCACGCCGTCTAACCCGTCCCAGACCTTGCCCAGGTCGGCAAAGAGCGCCTCGATCTGGGCGTCTTCGGCCACATCGCAGGCAAAGACCTTGTCGGAGCCGAATTCGGCGGCCATTTCGGTGATCCGGTCGCGAAAACGCTCGGTCTGATAAGTGAAGGCGAGTTCGGCGCCCTGCTTGCGGCAGGCCTGGGCCACGCCATAAGCAATCGAGCGGTTCGACAACAAGCCCATGATGAGAATGCGTTTGCCGGCCAGGAACATCCGGTTTCTCCGATAGAATTTTGTGATGTCGATTGTCGCATGGTGGATTGCCCGGGTCATCGCGGGCGCGGGGCTCCTGATGGCGGCAGCCGGCGCCGTGCTGGCGGCTGGGCCAGGATCGCCGGCGGTCGCGGCCTCAGTCAGTGCTTCCGTGGCGACCCCATTGCCGGCCCCATCCGGTGATTCAGAAGGTTTCGTCACCGCCATGGCCTGGGGCGCGCAGCCCCGCTATCGGCCAGGATTTACCCATTTCAACTATGTCAATCCCGATGCACCGCGCGGCGGCCTGCTGTCCCTCGACGGTTTCGGCTCCTTCGACAAGGTCAATCCCTTTACGCTGAAGGGCGTGGTGGCCGCCGGCGTCGGTCCATTGATGTTCGACTCCCTTACCGAACAAAGCGAAGACGAGCCCTTTTCAGTCTATGGGTTGCTGGCCGAGTCGATGCGCTTTGCACCCGATGGACTGTCGATCACCTTTCGGCTCAACGCCAGGGCGCGTTTTTCGAATGGCGATGCGGTGCTGGCGCTCGATGTGAAGCATTCCTACGACACGCTGATGAGCAAGCTGGCGCATCCGCGCTACCGCAATCTCTTTGCCGATGTGAAGTCGGTCGCAACACCCGATGAGCGCACGGTGCGGTTCGAATTCAAGCGTCGCAACCACGAGCTCCACATGATCCTGGGCTCGCTGCCGGTGTTCTCGCGCAAATGGGGCAACGGCAAACCCTTCGATCAGATCGTTCAGGACCCGCCGATTGCCAGTGGCCCTTACCGCATCGATACCGTCGACTGGGGCAAATCGATTGTCTATGTGCGGCGGGCCGATTACTGGGCCGATCGCGAGCCGGTGCGCCGCGGCATGTTCAATTTTGAACGCGTCGCCTACACCTACTTCAAGGACGAAGTCGCGCGGCTCGAAGGCTTCAAGGCCGGCCAGTTCGACTGGATCTTCGAGAATTCCGCAAAAAACTGGGCGCGCGGTCATGTCGGGCCGCGTTACCGCTCGGGTGAGCTGATCAAGCAGCAGTTCGTGCATGCCAACAGCGCCGGTATCCAGGGCTTTGTGATGAACACCCGTCGGCCGCTTTTTGCCGATGTACGGGTGCGCAAGGCGCTCGCTCAGGCCTTCGACTTCGAGTGGATGAACCGCCAGGTCTTCTACGGTCAGTACGCCCGCACGCCGAGCTACTTCACCAATTCCGACATGCAGGCCACCGGTCTGCCCGATGCCGACGAACTCGCGCTGCTCGAGCCGCTGCGCAGCCAGCTCGACCCGGCGGTGTTCGGCGAGGCGCCGATGCCGCCCGACACCATCGCCCCCCATACCCTTCGCGACAATCTTCGCACCGCGCTTTCGCTGCTCAAGGAGGCAGGCTGGACGGTCGCCCCGGACGGCCTGTTGCGCAATGCCCGCGGCGAGCCCTTTGCCTTCGAGGTGCTGTCCTACTCCAAGGCCCTTGAACGCATTGCGGTGCCCTGGGCCCGAAACCTCGAGAAGCTCGGCATCCAGGCTAAGCTGAGGGTCACCGATCCGGTGCTCTTTCAAAAGCGGATGGACGAGTTTGATTTCGATGTCACCGTGACCTCGCTGCCGGCCAGTCAGACGCCGGGCAACGAACTGCTCGAGCGCTTTTCCAGTGCGGCGGCCGATGAGAAAGGCTCCGACAATGCGCCCGGCATCAAGGATCCGGCAGTCGATGCGCTGATCGCGCAGATCCTGCGCAGCGACAGCCGCGCCTCGCTGGTGACCGGCGCCCGGTCGCTCGACCGGGTGCTTCGCAACGGCTGGTATCTGGTGCCACACTTTTATGCCGCCAGCCATCGGGTGGCCTATCGCGATGTCTTCGGCATTCCGGCCACCCTGCCCAAGTACTACACCGCACCGAGCTGGGCGCTCAAGACCTGGTGGCGAAAGCCCGAGGGTCAGCCGGTGGCAGGGCGCTGAACCATGCTCGCCTATCTGGTCAAACGTGTCCTGCTGATGGTGCCCACGCTCTTTGGCATTCTGCTGATCACCTTTGCGGTCATGCAGTTCGTGCCGGGCGGCCCGGTCGAGCAACTGCTGCAGGAGCTGCGCGGCCGAGGCTCACCCGGCGAGGTCGCCACCAGCGACAACACCTATCGCGGCCGCCAGGGTGTGGATGAAGCCAAGCTCGAGGAGATCCGCAAGCTCTATGGCTTCGATCAGCCGGCGCATGTGCGCTTCTGGGAGATGATCAAGCGCTTTGCCCGCTTCGATCTCGGCACCAGTTATTTCCAGCAAAAAAGCGTCTGGGACCTGATCAAGGAGAAGCTGCCGGTCTCGATCAGCCTCGGTCTGTGGACCTTCTTCATTTCCTACCTGGTTTCAATTCCGCTTGGCATCGCCAAAGCCGTGCGCCATGGCAGCAGGTTCGATCTGATCACCTCGACCCTGGTGCTGGCAGGCTATGCAATACCGAGTTTCGTGCTGGGGGTTGTGCTGCTGGTGCTGTTTGGCGGCGGCAGCTTCTGGCAGGTCTTTCCGCTGCGCGGGCTGACCTCCGACAACTTCGCGCAGCTGTCTGTGGCCGGCAAGGTGATGGACTATCTCTGGCATATCGCAATGCCGGTCACCGCAATGGTGGTCGGCAGTTTTGCGGTCACCACCATGCTCACCAAGAACACCTTTCTCGAAGAGATCCGGCGGCAGTACGTGCTCACCGCGCGGGCCAAGGGATTGTCCGAGACCACGGTGCTCTACAAGCATGTGTTTCGCAATGCGCTGATCCCGCTGGTGACCGGCTTTCCGGCGGCGTTTGTGGGCGCATTTTTTACCGGCTCGCTGCTGATCGAGACGCTGTTCTCGCTCGACGGTCTGGGTCTGCTGTCGTATGAATCGGTGATGAAGCGCGACTATCCGGTGGTGATGGGCACGCTCTTTCTTTTTACCCTGATCGGTCTGGTCACCAAGCTGGTCACTGACCTGGCCTATGTCTGGGTCGATCCGCGGGTCAAGTTCGAGGGCAACCGATGAGCGCGTCGCTGTCGCCCCGGCAGCGCGCCTGGCGTCGCTTTCGCACCGATCGGCGCGGCTGGTGGAGTCTGTGGATTTTTGTGGTGTTGGTGGCCCTTAGTCTGGGCGCCGAACTCATCTCCAACGACCGGCCGATCGTGGCCCGTTACGACGGAAAAACTTTTTTTCCGCTGCTTGCGAATTATCCTGAGACAAGTTTTGGTGGCGACTTCGCCACCCAGACCGACTATCTCGACCCCTTCATCCGCCAGCAGCTCGCTGGGCCCGGCAATTGGGCGATCTATCCGCTCAATGCCTATCGATTCGACACCATCAACTATTTCTCGCCCAGCCCCAACCCGGCGCCACCGTCTGCGGTCAACTGGCTTGGCACCGACGATCGCGGCCGCGACGTGCTGGCCCGCCTCATTTACGGCTTTCGGGTGTCGGTGCTCTTCGGGCTGGCATTGACTGCCATTGGGGTCGTGATCGGCCTGATCACCGGCGCGGTGCAGGGCTATTTCGGCGGCAAGACCGACCTGATCCTGCAGCGCTTCATCGAGGTCTGGGGCTCGATGCCCGAGCTCTATCTGCTGCTGATCTTCGCCTCGCTCTTCGAACCCGGAGTGCTGATCCTGCTGGTCATCCTGTCGCTCTTTGGCTGGATGGGGCTGTCCGACTATGTCCGGGCCGAGTTCCTGCGCAACCGCAATCTCGAATATGTGACCGCTGCGCGCGCGCTCGGGCTGTCGAGCTCGCAGATCATCCGGCGCCATGTGCTGCCCAACAGCCTCACGCCGGTGATCGCCTTCCTGCCGTTTCGCATGAGCGGCGCCATTCTCGCGCTGACCAGCCTCGATTTTCTCGGTCTGGGCGTGCCGCCCTCGACTGCCAGCCTTGGCGAACTGCTTGCGCAGGGCAAGGCCAACCTTGATGCCTGGTGGATCACGCTGACCACCTTCACCGTGCTGGTCGGCACCCTGATGCTGCTGATCTTCATCGGCGAGGCGCTTCGCAACGCGCTGGATACCCGACGTGGCTGAGACACCGATGTCACCTCCGCCGGGGCCGGCAAGTGCCGAGGGCCGCGCTGACCGGCTGCTGGAGGTTGCGGATCTTAGCGTGAGCTTCGAGACGCCCACGGGCCGATTCAAGGCAGTCGACGGCGTCTCGTTCGAGATCCGGCGAGGCGAAAAATTTGCCATTGTCGGCGAGTCCGGGTCGGGCAAGACCCTGACCGCGCTGGCCTTGCTGGGGCTGGCGGGCGACGCGCGGGTCGAGGGGCAGGTGAGGCTTTCCGGGCGCGAGCTCTCCAGCCTGTCGCAGCAGCAGATGCGTGGGGTGCGCGGCAAGGAGATCGCCATGATCTTCCAGGAGCCGATGACTGCACTCAATCCGCTCTTTGCCATCGGTGAACAGATCGGCGAAACCCTGGTGCTGCACGAGGGTCTCAGCCGGGTCGCGGCGCGAGCCCGTGCGGTCGAGCTGCTCGATCTCACCGGTGTGCCCGAGCCGCAGCGGCGAGTCCACAGCTACCCGCATGAGCTCTCGGGCGGGCAGCGCCAGCGTGCGATGATCGCGATGGCGCTCGCCTGTCAGCCGGCACTGCTGGTGGCCGATGAACCCACCACAGCGCTCGATGTGACCATTCAGCGTCAGATCGTCGAGTTGCTCGACGACCTTCAGCGGCGTATCGGTATGGCGGTGCTCCTGATCAGCCACGACCTGCCGCTGGTGCGCCGCTTCGCCGATCGTGTCGGTGTGATGCGCGCCGGCAAACTGGTCGAGACAGCGACCACCGAGCAACTTTTCAATGCGCCGGTCGACCCCTATACCCGCCGCCTGATCGACAGCCGCCCGCGTCGCTCGCTGGCACCCGTTGCCGCCGACGCGCCCGAACTGCTGCGCGGCGAGGGCGTCGGTTGCCGCTTCTGGTTCAAGTCGGGCTGGTTCGGGCGCAAGCCCTTCGATGCGGTACGCGAGGTCGATCTGAGCCTTGCCCGCGGCGAGACCCTGGGCATCGTCGGTGAATCGGGTTCGGGCAAGACCACGCTGGGCATGACCCTGCTGCGGCTGGCCTCGGGTGATCCGTCGGGGCAGATCCATTTCGGCGGCGAGCGCCTCGATACCCTGTCGCAGTCGAGCTTGCGGCCAGTGCGACGGCGCATGCAGGTGGTCTTTCAGGATCCCTATAACTCGCTGTCGCCGCGAATGACGATCGAGCAGATCGTGGGGGAGGGCGTCTCGCTGCATCAGCCCGAGCTGTCGCAAGCCCAGCGACGCGATGCGATCGTCGAGATGCTGCAGGAAGTGGGGCTGGATGCGAGCGCGCTGTCGCGCTATCCGCATGAGTTTTCGGGTGGCCAGCGGCAGCGCATCGCGATTGCGCGCGCGGCGATTCTGCGTCCGGAGCTGATGCTGCTCGATGAGCCGACATCGGCCCTCGATGTCTCGGTGCAGCAGCAGGTGCTCGAACTGCTTGGTGCCCTTCAGCGACGACTCGGCTTGAGCTATCTCTTCATTACCCACGACCTCGCGGTCATTCGCGCCATGGCGCATCGGGTGCTGGTGATGAAAGACGGGCGGGTGGTCGAGACCGGTGAAACCGAGGCGCTTTTCGCAGCGCCCCGGGCCGACTACACCCGTCAGCTGATTTCGGCGATCAACGGCTGAGTCGTTCTCAGGTGCGGGCGACCTTGGTCGGGACTTTTGCCGGCGCGGGCTTGGGCGGCGTCTTGTAGACGGTCTTCACGGTGGTCGACGCGCTGGCAGTTCGGCTGTTTGGTGTCGATTTGGCCACCGGGCCAGACGAACGTTGCGGCTTTTTCGCAGTGGCGCTGCCTGATTTGGCGCTGCCTGCGCTGGCCTTCGAGGAGCGTGCAAGCGCCGGTTTTGCCGCTGAAGGCGGCGGATCGATGGCCTCCGGGGCAGCGGGCAAGGGTGGCGTGAGTTCGGCTCTGGCCACCACCTGGCGGGCGCCACCAACCGTGGTCAGCACGGTCTGGTTGCTGGCCGGGCGCACCAGCAGCCGGGTCCCGGCACGGGCGGACTTGGCGCCGCCGTTCAAGGCACTCAGCTGAGCAACACTGATGCCATAGCGCGATGCCACGCTGCCCATTGATTCACGTCGTCCGACCTGGTGATAGGTCGCGGTGATCGTGATCTGCTCATAGACACGCGGCCCCTGAAACGACTCGATCTGGTTCTGATCCTTGACCGCAGCTTGCGGCACGATCAGCTGGGTTCCGGGCATGATTCGGCCGCCTGGCTTCAAGCCGTTGGCTCGCAGCAGTTCAGCAGACGAGACCCCCGATTGCCGGGCGACATCGTCGAGGCTTTCGCCGGGTTTGAGGGTGTAGGGCTGCCACGACGCCAGCGGCTTGTCGTTCATGCTGTGAATTTCAACCGCCGACAGGAAGCTGTCGATCCGATCGGCCGGGATTCGGATCTGATTGTTGCGGCTGGCCGCGATCACCGGCCGATTGTGGGCCGGGTTGATTGCCACGAAGTCCTCGACATTCATGCCGGCAAATTGCGCGGCCAGTTTGAGGTCGATCGGACGGGTTTTCTCGATGGTCGCAAAGTAGGGGCGGTTGGGCACGTTCGGCAGGACGATGCCGAGCGCGCTCGCGTTCTGAACGATGTGCTTCAGCGCAATCAGTTTGGGGACGTAGTTGCGGGTCTCGTTGGGCATCGACAGGCTGAGATAGTCGACCGGCAGACCGCGTGCCCGGTTGTTTTTGACCGCGCGGGCCACCGCGTTTTCGCCCCAGTTGTAAGACGCCAGCGCGAGGAACCAGTCGCGATCGTGCATCTCGTAGATCTTCTGCAAATAATCGAGTGCGGCCCGGGTCGACTGGGCCACGTCGCGCCGGTTGTCGACCCACCAGTTCTGTGAGAGGTCGTATTGCTTGCCGGTTGACGGGATGAACTGCCACAGGCCGGCAGCCTGGGCCGACGACACCGCGACCGGGTTCATCGCGCTTTCGACGAAGGGCAGCAGCGCGAGTTCGGTTGGCATGCCGCGGCGCTCGACTTCCTCGATGATGAAGTAAAGATAGCGGCCACCGCGGCTGAACATTCGCTGCAGGCTCTCGCGATGGGCCAGGTAATAGCGCTCTTTTTCTCCCACCAGCGGCGTGTTCAGCTCCGGCATCGAAAAGCCGGCCCGCATGCGCGACCAGACGTCGTCGTACTGGGGCTGCGCAGCGCTTGACGGGGCGGGCCTGGCCGAAGCCGAGGGCTGCGAGGGTTGCAGCGCTGGCGAGCGTCGCGGGCTCGCGTCCGGCACCACGGCCGGCGCCACGGTCGGTGCGACGGCCGGCGCGACCGCCTGAGCCGCCGGCGGCGGCGTGGGCGTGGGCGACTGCGGGCTCATCGAAGCGCAGCCGGCAACCATCAGCAGCAGGATGGCAGGAAGGAGGCGGGCGCATGGGCGCAGAAAATTCAAGGCAGTCTGCTTCAACGCATACCTCTAAATGACTGTTTTTTAATCAGATTCGTCTTGACGACTGCGGTCGATCCTACGAGAGGCCGCCGTCGCGGTCAAGACACAATTGGCCGGCGGCGACCCCTTGTCGATCAGCGTCAATCTCGGGGGTGTATTCACCTTGCCGGTTTTCGCAGTCGGGGGCAAAGTGACGGGAGGCCGAACGGGTGGTCAGAATGAAGCGCGAGCAGGGGCAAAGGAGCGTCATGACATCGAGGTCGCGGGACAGATTGTCGGTGGTCGGCTCGAGCCTGAGTCACTCCGTGCCGGCCGACCAGCCGAGTGCTCCGCGCCCTGCCACCGACCCGAGGCCTGGCGGTTCGCGGCCCGAGGGCGATGGTCCGGGGCAGACGCCCGATCCTGATCTGCGCGGTGTCCGGTCCGATTGGCAGGCCTGGCTGGCATCGCCGCCCGGGCGTTATGTCCTCGACTGGGAGCAGGCCCAGTTTGATGAGTCGGTCGGCGACGTCTTCGGATTTCATGCCGTGCAGCTTGGCGAATCCGCAATCGACGCGCTTCGCAATAATCGGATCGCCAATCGCGTGGGCGTACTGCTTACCGACGACCCCTTGCCGGCCGATCGCGGCCCGCTGCTGCGGGTGAGTCATTTCGAGGAGCTGCCCTTCGAGAGCCAGTCGATTGACCTGGTCGTGCTGCCGCATGTCCTGGAGTTCGCTCAGGATCCGCATCAGGTGCTGCGCGAGGTCGATCGGGTGCTGCGCCCCGAAGGACGGATGATCGTCTGCGGCTTCAATCCGGCCAGCTTGTGGGGGCTGCGCCAGCTCGCGCCGCCTTCGGTGCTTGCGCCCTTCATGCCGCGTGCCGGTCATCTGATCGGGCTGCCGCGGCTTCGCGACTGGTGCAAGCTGCTCGGTTTCGAGCTCGAGCGAACCCGCTACGGCGGCTTCAGGCCGCCTTGCCGGACCAGCGCCTGGCTTGATCGCACTGAGTTCATGGAGCGGGCAGGGGACCGCTGGTGGCCGGTCTGCGGGGCGATGTACACGCTGTGTGCGGTCAAGCGGGTCAAGGCCATGCGGATCGTGGGCCGGGCATGGCGACGGCCTGCGCGGGCCGGTGCCACCGTCTTGCCGATCGCCCGTCGGCGCGGAACGATGGATCAACGCGGCCGGTAGATGAAGTCGCGGGTCAGCGGCAGGGGGCTCGCGCCGTCGGGGCTCCTGATCGCCAGCATCTGATAGATGTTCATCCAGCCGCGCGCGAAACCGAGCGCGCTTCCGGCCAGGTAGACCCGCCAGATTCGCGCCCGCTGCGCGCCGACCAGGTGCTCGAGCCGATCGAAGTGCTGCTCGAAGCCGGCCGACCAGTGCTCCAGGGTCAGTGCGTAATGCCGGCGCAGTGATTCGACGTCGACCACCTCCAGCCCGGCCGCGGACATCTCGCGAATCGCCAGCGACACATGCGGCAGCTCGCCATCCGGAAAGACATAACGCTCGATGAACTCGCCGGCGCCCATGCCCACCTCGCGACTGTCGGCGTCGCTCGAGGTGATGCCGTGCATCAGCGTGATGCCGCCCGGCTTGAGCAATCGCGTCACCGTCCGGAAGTAGTCGCTCAGCCGCTTGAGGCCGACATGCTCGAACATCCCGACCGACGCGATCCGGTCGAAGGGCGTCGACTCGGGCAGATCACGATAGTCCTGGAGTCTGATGTCGACCCGGCCCTGCAGGCCAGCCTCAAGCACGCGTTGTCGGGCCAGTCCGGCCTGATGGGTCGACAGCGTGATGCCGATCGCCCTGACGCCGTAATGCCTGGCCGCGTGCAGGGCGAGTGCGCCCCATCCGCAGCCGATGTCAAGGAAGGCCATGCCGGGGGACAGCTTGAGCTTGCGGCAGATATGGTCGAGCTTGGCGGTCTGCGCGGTGGCGAGATCGGTCTGCGGACTGTCGAAATAGGCGCAGGAATAGACCATCTGCGGGTCGAGCCAGAGCGAGTAGAACTCGTTCGAGACATCGTAGTGATAGGCGATTGCCTTGCGGTCGGAGCTGCGGGTGTGGCGTGCCAGCCATCCGGGGCGCCGGCCGCGACTGTCGGGATGGGCGTGTCGGGACAGCGCCGCAGCCACCTCGAGGATGTCGTGGATCTTGCCTGCGACATCGAGATGGCCTTCGACATAGCCTTCGCCGAGGGACTTCATCGACGGCCTGATCAGATAGCGCGCGGCAGCGGTCGAGGTGAGGCGGATGCCGACCTTGTGGTCTTGGCCGAGTGCCACTTCGGTGCCGTCCCAGAGGGCCACATTGACCGGCATCGGGTTGTTGCGGCGGATCGATTCGAGATAGCGGGTGATCTGATGGCCCAGCATGTCGCACCTTGTTCAGCGATCGAATGACCTGATTTAAGTGCCGATTGCACGACGCCGGGGGGACGGGGTTTTTTATGTGCCAAGCTCCGACAAGAGGGCGTCCGGTTGTTCACTCGCAACATCCCAATACACTCTGTCCTCTTCCCATCCCACCTGCTGCCGAGTCCTGCCGATGTCACCTGTATCAACGCCCCCCGCCTCGAGCCCGCGCTGGCTTGCCTGCACCGACGGCGCCTGCGCGCCGAGCAATCCCGGGCCCTCAGCCTGGGGCGCGGTCATCGTCGGTCCTGACGGTCTGGTCGCCGAGGAAGTGCATGGCTTTATTGGCCATGGCACCAATCAGATCGCCGAACTGACCGCGGCCATCGAAGGCCTGCTGCGGGTGCCGGAGGGCGTGCCCGTCGAACTGGTGTCCGACAGTCAGTACGTGCTCAAGGGGCTCAGCGAGTGGCGCGCCGGCTGGGAGCGCAAGGGCTATCGCAATTCGCGCAATGAGCCGGTGGCCAACCTTGATCTGTGGAAGAAGCTTTTTGCAACCGCCGATGCGCGTCGCGTGACGGTGCGATGGGTGAGGGGCCACAACGGTGATCCGCTCAACGAGCGCGCCGATTCGCTGGCCAACGAGGCCCTGAGACTGGCTGCGGCCAGGCGCTGATCCGGCAGCGCCGGCGCGTCCGACGGGCCGCTGCACGCGCCGGTCTGTGATCGATCAGCGAGTGGCCAGAAACCCCGCCATCCGCTCGACGCCTTCGTGAAGGGTTGGCGGCGGACGGGCGATACACCAGCGCAGATACCCTTCGCATTCCGGACCAAAGGCGATACCCGGGGCCAACCCCAGTCGCGCCTGGCGTGCAAGCGCTTTGGCCAGTTCAAGGCTGTCGTGCTCGCCCTCGACACGCAAGAGCACATACATCGCGCCGTCGGGTCTGACGGCCTGCACGCGCGGCAGCGCAGACAGGGCGCTCATCAGTGTGTCGGCGCCCTCACGCACGGTGGCCACGAAAGACCGGGTGGCGGCCTCGCCATGGCGCACGGCGGCCAGCCCTGCGCGCTGCACGAAACCCGGTGCACATGAGGTGTTGAATTCGATCAGCTTTTCGATCTCGGGCAACAGCGCCTTTGGTGTCACCAGCCAGCCGAGTCGCCAGCCGGTCATCTGCCAGGTCTTGCTGAAAGTGTTGGCCACCACCAGCCGATCGTCCGGGTCAGCGACATCGAGAAACGAGGGCGCGCACTGGCTGCCATCGAAGATCAGCCGCTCGTAGGCCTCATCCGAGACCACCCAGATGCCCAGGCGCCGGCAGTGTTCGATCACCACTTTCTGGGCGTCGGCCGGCATCACCCAGCCGGTCGGGTTGCCGGGTGAGTTGATCATCAGCAGGCGGGTATCGGGGGTGAGTGCTGCCAGCAGCCGATCGAGGTCGAGCGTCCAGCCGCCGGCTTGTGCATCGACCGTCAGGGCAACCGTCTCGACCCGTGCACCGAGGACCGCAGCGATCGAGGTCAGGTTGGGCCACAACGGCACGACCGCCACCACCCGGTCGCCCGGCGACAGCAGGGCCTGAGAGGCCAGCATGAGCGCGGCGACGCCCGAACTGGTCACCGCGATGCGGTCGATGGCGGCTGCCGAGGGCGGGTGCAGGCGATCGACATAGCCCGCCAGTTCACTGCGCAGTTCAGTGATGCCGAGATTGGGCAAGTAAAAGGTGTCATTGGCATCGAGCGCAGCTTTGGCGGCTTCGACCACGAAGGCAGGGGTGGGGGTGGCCGGTTCGCCGAACCAGAAGGCGAGCAGATCGGTGGCGCCCATCGCGGCATTGGCGACCTCCCGGATCCGGGAGCCGGCGATTGCACGAAGGGAGTCTCTGGCCAGGGCAGGCAGGGGCATGGTGCAGGATGCTCGATCAAACACAGCCTTCCATTCTAGTCTGCACCGAGTCCCGGTCCTGCAGGCTCGTGTGCTAGATTCGAAGGTCGACTCGGCCGTCTCTCTTATGAAATCAAGACTTCTTTATCTCGTTCTGGCCGCGCTCGGGCTTGGTGGTCTTGGTTGGTATGCCTACACAAATCAAAAGAATCCCGGATCCTTCGGATTCGAGCTGAAAGGCTCGGCGGCTGACGGCGCAGCCGCCTCTGCCAGAGGGGGCGAAGCGGCCAAAGCCGGCCCGGATGGCAAGCCGGCGGCTGGCGGCCCTCCTGCCGGTGGGCCTGGCGCAGGAGCCGGTGGGCCGGGTGGCGCCGGCAGGCCGGGGGGTCCAGGAGGGCCGGTTGGCGTTGAAGTCGCCAAGGTCGCCAAGACCTCCGTGACCGACGAAGCCGTCGCTTCCGGAACCCTCAGGGCCAATGAAACCGTCAACCTTCGCTCTGAGGTGGCCGGGCGAGTAGTGCGCCTTGGATTCACTGACGGCGCGCGCGTCAGCAAGGGCACCATTCTGGTCGCGCTCGACTCATCGCTCGCGTCGGCCGAGGCCGAGCAGGCCCGAGCCGAATTGTCGCTGTCCAGGGCGAATTTCGACCGGACCGCCGAACTCGCGCAGCGCAATTTCGTATCGGCCAGCGCCAAGGATCAGGCTGCCGCCAATCTGAAAGTGCAGGAGGCCAAGCTCAAGCTGGCCGAGGCCAAGCTTTCCAAGAGCGATATCCGTGCGCCTTTCAACGGCGTCATGGGCTTGCGCAATCTCAGCCCGGGTGATTTCGTCAAGGACGGCGCCGACCTCGCGATCATCGAAGACATTTCCACGATGAAGGTCGATGTGCGAATGCCCGAACGCTACTTCGGTCGCGTCAAACCCGGCATGCCGATTTTGCTGACCCTCGACTCCATGCCCGGCAAGACCTTCAGAGCGAAGCTGACTGCGGTCGATGCCCAGATCGATGCCAACGGCCGCTCGCTGCTCGCCCGCGGACAACTCGCCAATCCCGATGGCGCACTGCGAGCCGGCATGTTTGCTCGCGCGCGGCTGGTACTGCGCGAAAACCCCGCTGCACTGGTGATCCCTGAAGAAGCCCTCATTCCGCAGGGCGCCGACGTCTTCGTCTATCGGGTCGATGCCGGCAAGGCGCAGCGCATCGCGGTCAAGCCGGGGTTGCGCAGTGACGGCAAGGTCGAGATCCTGAGCGGCCTGTCTGAAGGCGATCAGGTCGTGACCGCGGGCCAGTTGCGGCTGCAGCGCGACGGCCAGGAAGTGCGGGTCATCGATCCGTCCAAGCGCCCGGGTGGCGGGCCGCCCGGCGCCAAGGGAGGCGGACCGGAAGGTGCGGGAGCGAACGGTGGGGCAGGTGCTGCACCGGCTGCCCCGGGTACATCGGCTGCCCCGGCTGCCGCCTCTGCTGCACCGGCCGGCTCAGCGGGCGCTCCCGCCGCACCGTCCCCCGCTGCCCCGGCCCCCGCTGCCCCGGCCCCCGCTGCCCCGCCGGCCGCGGCCAAGTAGAACTCGCGGAGTTTCGACATGTCCCTGTCAGAGATCTGCATTCGCCGCCCGGTCTTCGCGACCGTTCTGTCCCTGGTGCTGATGCTGCTGGGCGCGGTCTGCTACGACCGGCTGTCGGTGCGTGAATATCCCAAGATCGACCTGCCGGTGGTCACGGTCGACACCAGGTATCTGGGTGCCTCGGCCGAGATCGTCGAGACGCAGGTCACCAAGGTCATGGAAGACTCGATTGCCGGTATCGAAGGCGTCGATGTCCTGACCTCGATCTCACGACCCGAGCAAAGTCAGATCACGGTGCGATTTCGCCTCGATCGCGAGCCCGATTCGGCTGCTGCCGATGTGCGTGACCGGGTCTCGCGGGTCCGCCAGCGTCTGCCGCAGGATGTCAACGAGCCGGTGATCGCCAAGGTCGAGGCCGATGCCACCCCGATCATCTGGCTGGCGTTTTCGAGCGACACCATGAGCACGCTCGACATTACCGACTTTGTCAGCCGCAACATCAAGCCCAAGATCCAGACCCTGCCGGGTGCAGCCGACGTCCGTATTTTTGGTGAGCGTCGCTATGCCATGCGCATCTGGCTAGATCCCGAGCGCCTGGCGGCCTTTCGACTGACGCCCCTCGATGTCGAAGACGCCCTGCGTCGCCAGAATGTCGAGATTCCTTCGGGACGCATCGAAAGCGCCCAGCGTGAGTTCACGGTGGTGTCACGCACCGATCTGCAGCGGGCTCAGGAGTTCGAGCAGGTCATCGTCAAAACGGTCAACAACTATGCGGTGCGAATCGGCGATGTCG